>JANZPQ010000145.1:0-19414 GCA_038040945.1 Desulfobulbaceae bacterium
CAAATTCTGCAGTCACCTGCAAAACAACCAAGGAGGCCCACATGGCCACACCACAGATTATTTATACGTCAATCGATGAGGCGCCCGCTCTGGCGACCTGTTCCCTGTTCCCTATCCTCCAGTCCTATACCAAGGGGTCTGGTATTGACCTTGTGCAGAAAGATATTTCTCTGGCTGGGCGGATCCTCGCCAACTTTCCCGACTATCTGGCCGAGGAGCAGCGCATCCCTGACTATCTCACGGAGCTGGGTCAACTTGCTAAACAGCCGGAGGTCAACATCATCAAGCTGCCTAACATCAGCGCCTCGGTTCCCCAGCTGCTGGAGGCTATTAAGGAGTTGCAGGCCCAAGGCTACGCCATCCCTGATTATTCCCAGACTCCAAAGACTGAGGCCGAGAAGAGTGTGCACGCCAGATATGCAAAGGTGCTCGGCAGCGCCGTTAATCCGGTCTTGCGTGAAGGGAACTCTGACCGGCGGGCTGCGGCCTCGGTTAAGCAGTTCGGCCAGAAGAATCCGCATCGTCTGATGAAACCCTGGTCTGCCGATTGCAAATCACGGGTCGCGCACATGACCGCAGGCGATTTCTACGGCAGCGAAAAATCCGTCACCGTCAAAGATGCTTGTGATGTCCGCATTGAATTCGTGGCAGAAGATGGCGCGACCACTGTCCTCAAGGAGAAAACACCGCTTCTCGCAGGGGAGGTTGTCGACTCCTCGGTGATGAAGGTCCACGCCCTCCGTGCCTTTTACAGCGAGCAGATCGCGGCGGCCAAAAAGGAGGGCGTCCTGCTCTCCCTGCATCTCAAGGCCACCATGATGAAGGTCTCCGACCCGGTCATGTTCGGCCATTGCGTCACCGTTTTTTACCAGGATGTCTTCACCAGGCACGCCGCTGTCATCAAGGAGCTGGGCGTCAATGTCAACAACGGCTTCGGCGATCTGCTGGCCAAGATCGCGAACCTTCCCGCACCACAACGCGCCGAAATTGAAGCAGACATCGAGGCGGTCTACCAGAGGAGCTGTAAGCTCGCCATGGTGGACTCCAGCAAGGGGATCACCAACCTCCATGTGCCCAATGATGTGATCATCGACGCCTCCATGCCGGTGGTTATTCGTGACGGCGGCCGCATGTGGGGAGCAGACGATCAACTCCACGATACCATCGCCATGATTCCGGATCGCTGCTACGCCAGCATCTATCAGAAAGTCATTGATGATTGCAACCAGAACGGGGCCTTTGACCCGGCAACCATGGGCAGCGTCGATAATGTCGGCCTGATGGCCCAGAAGGCCGAGGAATACGGCTCGCACGATAAGACCTTTATAGCACCGGGCAGCGGTACCATCCGTCTGGTTGATAGCAGTGCAGGCACAACCCTGCTGGAACAAGGTGTGGAAACAGGCGGTATCTTCAGGGCCTGCCAGACCAAGGATGCCCCGATCCAGGACTGGGTCAAACTGGCTGTCACCCGGGCCCGGGCAACCGGTGCTCCGGCGATCTTCTGGCTCGATGAAAATCGGGGCCACGATGCCCAGATCATCGCCAAGGTCACGACCTACCTGCCCGGACATGACACCAGCGGCCTGGATATCCGGATCATGACCCCTGTTGAGGCCATGCGCTTCTCGCTGGAGCGGATCAGAAAGGGGGAGCACACGATCTCAGTGACCGGCAATGTCCTGCGCGATTACCTTACCGATCTCTTCCCGATTCTCGAGCTGGGCACCAGCGCCAAGATGCTCTCCATCGTGCCGCTGATGAACGGCGGCGGCATGTTCGAGACCGGGGCCGGTGGCTCTGCCCCGAAACACGTCCAGCAGTTCCTTAAAGAAGGCCACCTGCGCTGGGATTCACTCGGTGAATTCTGTGCCCTGGTTCCCTCTTTTGAGCATATCGCCGCCACCTTCAACCATACGACCGCTGCCCTTTTTGCCAGGACCATGGATCAAGCCATCGGCATGCACCTGGAGAACAGGCGGTCACCTTCGCGCAAGGTCAACGAACTGGATACCCGCGGCAGTCACTTTTATCTGGCCCTCTACTGGGCGCAATGTCTGGCTGAGCAGACTGAGGATGCCGGCCTGCAGGCACGGTTCAGCAAGATTGCCGCAGCCCTTGCTGCGGCTGAAGAGAAGATCGTGACTGAACTGGCCCAGGCCCAGGGCCAGCCTGTGGATATAGGCGGCTACTACCATCCGGACCAGAAAAAGCTTACCTGGGCCATGCGTCCCAGTCTGACCTTCAACGCTATCATCGACACGATGTAGCGACAACCCGGAGGGGAACGCCAGATCACTTGGTTTCCGGTTGAGGTGAAGTATGTTGTTGCCGCGCTATCAGGCGCAGCAGTTCAGAATCGCTGAGGCCCTGTGCTGGTGGTTGGGCAAAGGTAAACAGATCCTGAAGATGGTTGTTTTTTGCGAAAGCAACGCCCAGTTCAATCTCAGCCCCCTGTTTGTTAATCTCTATGATGGCAGCATGAGTGGCAGTCTGGTGGTCAACGCCCAGGACCTGCTCATTATCACCATCAAGCAGAATCTGACCGGAATTAACGTTGTTCCGCTGACAAAAGACGCCGTCAATTTCGATACTATGGAGGGCAATGTGGGCATGGTCTTACAATGCAGGGCAACAGTGTCAGTGAGATGAAGAAGGCCATGAATGGCACTGTCTCCTTAAACCTGGCTTAAGGGGATCAATATCGCCAAGCACTTGCTGCGGGTGCTTGGCTCAGGGGACATCAACATCGGTAACCAAGGACTATCTGGCCCAGGCCACCCTGGCTAATACCCTGTAAGGAAAAGGTGGTCACTTCAATGCCAGCGGTATTGTCGCGTGCCGGTGTGGGCTGGGCCTAAGGCTATTCAACGACTTGCAGTACGCCCTTGATTTTGGTGCCATGATCACTGAGACGGTGAAATAAAAAATTCAAACTGAAGTCAAGGGCAAGGTACAGGAGCAACTCATGGACCGTCTGCCAGGCTTCTTCAGGTAGCACCGAAGAGAGCCGCGGCATGTCTTGTGGGCTGCACCTCAGGGGCTGTAGTAGTTCCAGGTCATCTTGCTGCGGCTGTAATGGGGGGTGCTCCACAGTCGCGGCGCTTCAGGGCGTAGATTCGGCTGCGGGTTGGAGTAGAGGTGCAGCTCGCTGCCGCTCCAGACGATGATCTCCTCGCGCCAGTCCCCGATAACATCGGCGACATAGAGGCGATCCGCTGCTTCCGGCAGGCGCAGCAGGAAGCGGCCGGAAAGGGGGTCGAAGATGCAGACGTCACCGGATTTGTGACGCTCCTTGGCGCAGGCGTACATGCGTTCTTCACCGGTCCAGTTGATGCTGTGTATCACCTCTATTCCGCGTGGCGTCCAGTCCTTGGGAGCCGTTTCATCCATTTTGTATTCCGATTGCAGGGCTCCGTGCGCATTGAGTACGAAGGGTGTCTGGTGCTCGTTATGGCGGCTGCGGCTCCAGATCTGCATCTCGGAGAGACCGGGTACGAACCGCCCGATGGCAGCATTTTGCGGCTCCTGCCGTTTATGATGCGTCTCCCAGATCAAGCCGGATATTCCTACCAGAAAGATACGGTTCAGGCGTCCTTCTTCCAGCATCACCACTTCAAGACCAGGGAGGTCGGGGCGCACATCCCCGACGAATATTGAGTCGATGTGTCCGACCACGTCCACCTTGACCCGCAACTGGCCGTCTGGACCCAAAATGGTCGCACCCAGCACTTCGTCCCGTCCATCACCGTCCATGTCGGCCAAGCGAGCGCCATTGTGAGCGCAGGAAACGAAGTCGTCGCACTGCCAGAGCGGCTCATTCTTCCCCGCTTGCAGCGACTCAACGGCATAAGCAGCAAGGTACCTGCCCATACGGTAGCCCTTGGTATTGGTTGCCTGCACCAGCAAATCGCGATCGCCCTTCCCGCGAAAGTTGGCGATGATGACATGCTCCCAGCGTTGAGCCCCTGCAGGTGGCTGCAGTCTTGTGGACCACAACTCCTCTCCATCGTCACCCCGGAGTACATGGAGGGTGCTCTTTCGATCGAGGAAGACAACCTCGGTCTTCCCATCCCCATTGATATCGCCCGCCTGAACGCCAGGACCGTTGTGCCCCGGCAGGCCGTACTTCTCGGACTGTCCGCCCACGCAAACATCGATATACCTGGACCACAGCCGCTTGCCATCTGTTCCGTAGGCGCCAACATAGCCCGGCGCCGTGACCAGGAGTTCACGGTTGCCGTCATCGTTGATATCTGCGGCGATCAGGCTGCCGGCACTATCCTTCGGCGCGGAGATCTCCAGGGGAATAACCGATTTTCTGGCCGTGAATTCCTGGCCCGTTGCCACATTCCCCATGAGCAGCATTGCGGTAAATATAAATAATAAGCGCATGGACATCTCCTTCCAGTTGTTGCTGGCGTTGAGCTGTTTGCTGGATGGAATTTGGTCGAGCAAATTCCCCCTTCCTGTGGGTGAATAAAATTTCCTCTTTTTTTATATTAACCTTGAAAGAGAGAAAATCAATCTTTGCCTTGTCTGCTTGTTCCATTCCTCTCAACAGGAGTGGAGCATACTCGATAAAATAACATCATTAAAAATAACTGAAGTTTCCCAGAAAAGTGTCATGCCGCCATCCGCAGCAGCGCGTCCACAAGAATTTACAGCATATCTTGCTTGAGCCTTGACGGTATTTTTGCCAGGTCAGGAAAAATGACCGCATAAAAAACGGGAAACTTCAGTAAAAATAATTGACATACCGATATGTTTTGATAAATATATCGGTATGGAAAAGAACGGACAAACAAGAGAATATGGCCTGCAGTGGCGGGGGCGGATCTGGCTGGAGGGAAGTGATGGTACCTTCCTCGGCCATGGGCGGGTGGTATTGCTGGAGCGGATCAAGGAGCATTGCTCCCTCTCTCAGGCGGCCAGATCCATGGAGATGTCCTATAAACATGCCTGGGATCTGCTTGGTTCCATGAACCGTCAGGCAGGATGCGTCCTGGTGGAAACAACCCGGGGCGGCAGGAGCGGTGGCGGGGCCACGCTCACACAGGCAGGGGAGAAGGCAATTGCTCTTTTCTGGCATTATAATGGGCGTTTTCAGGAGCTCCTGCAGGAGATGAGTGCAGAGCTTGAGGCGAGCTTATGCGAAGAAAAGAGTGATGTTCATGATTGAATAAGGGAGGATAGTCCATGTCTGTGAGAGTCGTTATGGGACTGCTGGTGGCAATAACAGCGCTTTTCTGGAGGCCAGGCTCTGCCGGCGCTGAAATCGAGCTTCTCGTTTCTGCGGCCTCCAGTCTCACGGAGTCCTTCAAGGAGATTGGGAAGGCGTATGAGGCAGGAAATCGGGGGGTGAAGATCCGCTTCAACTTTGGGGCCAGCGGCTCGCTCCTGCAGCAGATAGAGCAGGGAGCGCCTGTAGATGTCTTTGCCTCTGCCGATCAGCAATCCATGGATAAAGCGGAAAAAGGAGCGGGAAAAGGTGGTTTTGTCCTACCGGCCAGCAGAACTGATTTTGTCGGCAACTCTCTGGTGCTGATCACTCCCGTGCATATGACTGGGGTGAAGATACTTTCTGATCTGCAGTCCGACCAGGTTCAAAGAATCAGTATCGGCAATTCTGCATCGGTGCCTGCCGGCAGATACGCGAAGGCTGCCCTGGAAAAACTGGGACTCTGGGAGGCGCTTGCTCCCAAGTGCGTGAAGGGAATATCAGTGAAACAGGCCCTTGAGTATGTGATGCGGGGAGAGGTTGAGGCGGCTTTTGTCTTTGGAAGCGATGCTGTGGTCGCAAAAGAGAGGATACGGGTTGTGTCCGAGATCCCGACCGTTACTCCCATCGTCTATCCGGTGGCCGTTGTTGTTGCCGGGAACACGAAGGGGGAAGAGGCCCTGGCCTTTATCCGCTATCTGCAGGGCGCAGAGGCGCAGGCCATTTTTTCAGAATATGGATTTAAAAGAATATAAATCAATCAGTCATGCCCGATCTCTCCCCCCTCTGGCTCACCCTGCGCATTGCCTGTATCGCGACCCTGATCGCCTTTGGCTTTGGAGTGGCCTTTGCCTGGATCACCGCCCGTTTCAGCTTCTGGGGCCGGGATCTGCTTGATGCCATCCTCACCCTCCCGCTGGTCATGCCGCCCACCGTCCTAGGGTACTATCTTATTGTGGTCTGGGGCCGCAACGGCTGGCTGGGCGGCTGGCTGCATGAACATCTGGGCATCACCCTGATGTTCACCTGGCAGGGAGCGGTTCTGGCCGCCACGGTGGTGGCCTTCCCCCTGCTCTTCAAGTCGGCCCGGGCTGCCTTTGAAGGGGTTGATGCGGAATATGAAAAGGCCGCCCGTATCCTCGGGGATACGGAGATGCAGGTCTTTTTCCGGATAACCCTGCCGCTGGCGGTCCGTGGCCTGGTGGCCGGAACCATGCTGGCCTTTGCCCGGGCCATGGGGGATTTCGGGGCGACCCTGATGGTGGCCGGCAACATCGAAGGCCGGACCAAGACTGCGGCTATGGCTGTGTTTGATGCTGTACAGGTCGGGGATTATAGATTGGCCAATACCCTGGTGGTGATCATGTCGGTGGTCTGTGTTACCATCCTGGTGATGACCAACAAGCTGGCGGCAAGGAGAGTAAGATAATGAGGCTGGAGGTCGACATCCGCAAGACCCTGCGGTGTCGGGCGCCAGAAAATTTGGGCTTGAGGCGACATTTGCCTCCCATGACGATCTGACCGTTATCTTCGGGGCCTCCGTTTCGGGCAAGAGTCTGACCATCCAGGCCATTGCCGGTCTGGTCGAACCTGACAACGGCCGGATTTCGGTCGGCGGCGATCCTCTTTTTGATGAGAGCCAAGGGATCAATCTACCGACCAGGGCGCGTAATATAGGCTATCTCTTTCAGGACTATGCCCTCTTTCCCCATCTGAGCGTCCGGGAAAACATCGCCTATCCCCTGAAGAAAAGGTGGTTTTTCGGCCTGTCGCCGGAGCAGCATCAGGAGGTCGCGGAGATTATGGCGGCCTTTGAGATTACTCACCTTGCCGAAAGTTACCCGAGTGAGCTGTCCGGCGGGCAGCGGCAGCGGGTGGCCCTGGCCCGGGCGCTGATCAAGAAACCCTCCATTCTCCTGCTCGATGAGCCCTTTTCCGCCCTCGACTCAATGCTCCGTCACCGGATGCGCATGGAACTCCTCGAGATCCGTCAGAGATTCGCCGTGCCTCTAGTGGTCATCACTCATGATCCGGCTGATGTGGAGGTCTTTGCCGACACCCTGGTTGTTTTTGAAAACGGAGGGGTCAAGGAGGTCAGCCGGAGAAAGCATCAACCGGAAACGGCAGATGCCAACATCTGGCGCCAGAAGGTCTGCTGGCAGGCAAAGTGTGAAGAGGAGTAGCGGTATTGACCTTGCCCCTTAAAACTGTACCATTGAAAAGTTAGCGATTTCGGTCTAAAAACCTCAAAAAGGAGGAAGACAGGCGTACTCATCTTCTTGCAGGGCCTGAATCAATTCCCGGCCTGAAGAATATTCTTGTAGATGGTAATAGGTCAAGATGTTGAGTAGCTCTTCGATGTTCATTGCCAATGGTTTATTGCACCTGGATTGAAGTGGTAGTGTGTTTGGGAGTATATTCCTGACAGGTGCCATGAGTTGTTTTTGCTCTTGCACCATTTGCCAGCGAGAGTAAATCTTGAAGTGATTCGTCGAATATCTACTTAAAATTATTGAATCTTTTAAGGATAGTCGCATGAATTTTTCAATTCATTGTCAAGAATAAAACACCCTCACGGGTAATAAAATTTTGGTGATTTTTTGTATGCAATTTTCTAACCGGACACTGCTGGATGACCCCAATTACTTTCTTGTGTTAGAAGTTGAGACGTGACCCCCTTTTCTCTTTCCAGCAGAGGATTAGCGGAGGCGTGCTTGAATTCTGTAAAAATCATGTAAAATATGCTGAAACAGGCCATGGGTAACCGTAGATATCTCAAGAAAAACAGAAAATCACATTTTCATTCCCTCATCCCTCTCTGGCAATGGATTTCTACGTTCCTTGCCACAGCATATCTATGTCATTACAAAAAGTTTACTTTGCAGTTTCAGCGTGTTATAAATCTACTAGATAGGAGTTGAAAACCACCTCCTGCAACCCCGCGGGCTCAGTCCAACAACATTAGGAGATACGATATGATCCTTCTTTTAAGAGATATTGTTATAGTAGGACTGATCGGCTTTTTTCTCATTATTCATACACAGGCTCAAGCAGCCACAGTCGAATACGATCTTGCCATCTCGCAACAGGAGCTCAACATTACGGGCAACCCCGCATGGGGCATGACCGTCAACGGAGGCATCCCGGGGCCGACCTTGCGTTTTAAGGAAGGCGATCTCGCTCGCATCCGCGTCAAGAACACAATGGATGTGGACACCTCCATACATTGGCACGGATTGCTCGTTCCTCCCAGCATGGACGGGGTCCCCAATATCAGCTTTCCGCCCATCAGCCCCGGTTCGACATTCACCTATGAATTCCCCATCCGCCAGAGCGGGACGTACTGGTATCACTCCCACACCAGCCTGCAGGAACAAAGCGGCGTTTACGGTTCCATCGTTATCGAGCCCAGTCAGCCAGGGAAAAAAACCGATCAGGACAATGTTGTTCTGCTCTCCGACTGGACCGATCAGAACCCGCACGAAGTAAACCGGACACTCAAGCGCGGCAGTGAATGGTTTGCCATTGAAAAAGGCAGCGCCCAGAGCATCTTCGGCGCCGCCCGCCTCGGCATGCTCGGGGACTACTTCAAACGTGAACTCCAGCGCATGCCGTCCATGGACATCGCGGACGTGGCCTATGACCGCTTTTTGGCCAACGGCAAGCCTGAGTCAACGCTCCCGGCCAAACCCAACGAAACTGTCCGGTTACGAATCATCGACGGCTCGGCCACCACCTATTTCCACCTGGAATTCGCCGGCGGGCCCATGACCATTGTCGCTGCCGATGGCCAGGATGTGGAGCCGGTCAAGGAGAACCGCTTTCTCATTGCCGTTGCGGAAACCTATGACGTACTCGTCCAGGTGCCCGCTTCTGGGGCATATGAGTTCAGGGCCACCGCCCACGACGGTTCGGGCTACGCATCGGTCTGGATCGGCTCCGGCGAACGCCGCCCTGCCGGCAACATGCCCAGGCCGAACCTCTATCACGCCATGGGCCACATCGGCCTGAAACAGATCTTTGCCCTCACCCCCGCGGGAACCATGGGGATGCCCGATCACATGGTAGAGTCCGGCACCTTCGATCGTCCGGGAATGATGGCCATGAGGTCAATGGATATGGGCTCTGACCCAGGCATGGGAAGCATGAGCCACGGAACAAAACCGCAAAAAACCGACATGGGCATGATGGATCACACGTCTCCTCCCGAAGAAGCCATGGAAATGCCCGGCCATAAGGCTCCTGCCGGCTCGTCTGATCATTCCGGCATGATGGGCATGGGTTCGACGGAGATGGCTGCTGCGCCCGATATGGGAACCATGAACCACGGCGCAAGTTCTTCAAAGGCTGAAATGACCACCATGGATCATGCGGCTTCCCGCGACATGGCAGATACCAAGCACTCCATGCCGGTGGAGTCCCAGCCCTCGCAGTTCGGCAAGAAATATGGCACCGATTTCCGTTTTCTCGCAGCCGATGTCTCCGAATCCGGAAGTCTGGCCGTTGATGGCATGGACGCAAGCCGCCCTTGGGCCCCGTACCCGCAACTGCGGGCCACCAAGCCCACTACGCTTCCCGCCGGGAAATCCGTGCGTGAGATCCGCCTCACCCTTGACGGCGACATGGAGCGCTACGTCTGGTTTCTCAACAACATCGCGCTTTCAGAGAGCGATTCGATTCGCATCCGCAAGGATGAGGTGGTGCGTTTTATCATGATCAACCGAACCATGATGCACCATCCCATGCACCTTCATGGCCATTTCTTCCGGTTGCTTAACGGCCAGGGAGAATTTTCTCCGCTGAAGCACACGGTTGACGTGGCCCCCATGTCAACAACCGTCTTCGAGTTTGAGGCAAACGAGTTGGGCGACTGGTTCTTCCACTGTCACCTGCTCTATCACATGAAAGCCGGCATGGCCCGCCTCGTACACTACGAAGAATATACTCCCACTCCGGAAGTCGCCGCCGTTCGCCCCGCACTCTATAAGGACCTCTGGTATGCCTGGGGACAGGCCAACCTGCTCAGCAATATGGCCGAGGCCTCCCTGACCATGGCGAATACACGCAATATTTTTTCCCTGGACTGGGAAACAGGGTGGGTAAAGGTCGAAGACACGGAGTCGGAAGGTATCCTCACCTATGACCGTTACATAAACAGGTTTTTCTCTGTTTTTGCGGGAGTCAATCTGCTGGCCGAGGGAGACGATGTTGATAAAACGCGAGGAGTGGCAGGCGTTCGCTACCTTTTACCGCTCAACCTGGAGTCCCGCGTGTGGGGTGATACGGAGGGGGGCGCGCGGTTCAGCCTGGGAAAATCCTTTGAATTGATGCCCCGTCTCTCCGTATTCGGCGATGTAGAATACGACACCCATACGAAATGGGAGGGCAAGGCAGGGCTGTCCTACATGATTTCAAACTATTTCTCCCTTATAGGTCAATGGCACTCTGATTTCGGAGTTGGCGCAGGTCTGCAAATTCGGTTTTGAGGGGAAGATGAAGGGCTAACAAGGCTAATTCATCCGACTCAAAAGCCGCTTGTCTAATTAGCGTCGTTAGTTTTTCCTTGGCAAGCTTCAATTGAAGAACACTCCTCATAGGTTAAGGTTCTTGAATATCAAATAAACAAGGCGTCAGACAACTCGGATCTTTCTCCCAAATCATGTCAGATCACGTCTGAATAACTACATATTATTTGCGGGACTGTGTACCGCTAATTTTTTTATCGTCTACATCGATTTGGTCCATTTCGTCGGGATGCTCATTCTCTCATGCTGATTTTTATCTCTCTACGGATGGAATGATCCCTGGTGCTCAAACCCCACTAGAGAAGGCACAAAGATATCATTCCTTAAATAATCAGTATTAGATAATTCTAAATAAAAGATTGACCCTATCATTGACTGATTGAATGTTGGGAGATAGTCTTTGTTGAAGAACATTCTTCACTTTATCAATTTCCAGATGGGAAATAAGCATATAACGTACTGATATACATAGAACTGAAATGCGAGGCATATTTTTTTCGTACTTTATGACCTGAACAGCATGGCTTTTTAAGGAGATAGAATGAATATGCCCATACCTTTTTTGGTGGCCCTCCTTCTTTACATATCGATGGCAGCGGGCGTACTTGCGGCGCAGGATAACAATCTTCCCTCCCCGGTCCTAGAGGAGCTGATCGCCGCTGCCCTGGTCAATAACCCCGAACTGAAGGCCGCCGAATCCCGTCTTCGCCTTTATGAAAACAAGATCATCCCGGCCGGCTCTCTGAACGACCCTTTCCTTTCCTTTTCCTTCAGCAACTATCCGGTAGACACCTTTGCCGGCAATGAATTCCCCACGAGCGGCAAGGTAGTCAAGCTTACCCAGGATCTCCCTTTCCCCGGAAAACTCGCGGCCCGGACCGAGATTGCCGAATTGCAGGCCAAATGGTACAGGGCCCTTTTTGCTGAGCAGCAACTACTGCTCAGCCGCCATGTCAAGGAGGCGTACTACACCCTGGTTTATGCCGGCCGGGCCGTTACTATCACCGAAAAAAACATGAAGCTGCTTGACGATTTTATCCGCTTGGCCGAGGCCAACTATGAGGTGGGAAAAGGCATGCAGCAGGACGTACTCAAAGTGCAGGTGGAGCGGGCCAAGTTACTTGATCGTCTCTATGTCTTGCGCCAGCAGCGAGCCACCAATCTGGCTGGACTCAATCGCCTGGTAAACCGACCCTCGGCCACGGCGGTCGAGGAGGTGGACGACCCGACAATTCTTGCCATCGACACCCCGCTTGCCGATCTGCAGAAAAAATCGGAAGAGATGCGGCCCATGTATGCCGCCTACCGCTCTGCCATAGATCGCTATCAGGCCCAGCATAAGCTGGCCCAGCTCGATTACCAGCCGGACTTCAAGGTCGGCCTGACTTACAGCTTCCGGGAACCGAACCGGTCTGACAAGGGCACCGACTTTGCCGGAATCGAGGTTGGGGTCAACCTGCCGATCTTCCAGGACAAGCGCAGCGCTGCCGTATCCGAGGCAGAGGAGGGGGTAAGCATGGCCCTGGCCCAGTACGACGACTTTCGCAATCAGGTGTTTTTCAACATCCAGGATGCCTACAGTCAGGTGCAGACCAGCCGTGATCAGGCAGCCCTCTACAAGGACGGCATTATCCCCCAGGCCAGCCAGGCCCTTGAGTCGGCAATCAATGGTTACCAGGTAGGCAAGATTCCCTTTCTCAATCTCCTGGATAATCTGATGAGTCTCTATAATTTTGAGCTGCAATACCAGAAGGCGCTGAGCGATGGTCAACGCAACCTCGCCCGCCTGGAAGCGGAATCCGGCCAGCCCAATAACCGGGCCGGAAATAATGCCGGTCAGATGCCATGAAATGGCAAGGAGCGCCAACCATCATGCTACGGACACTTAAAATTTTTCTTGCCGCCTCTCTCTGCACCCTGCTGGTCTTTACCGGCGGCCCGGTCTGGTTTTCGCCTTCCGTCGATGAACACTTTCATCTGCACTTCTCGACAGGGCCTGATGAGGCCCAGGCCGAGGCACAGAAATACACCTGCAGTATGCATCCCTTTATTATTCGGGATGAACCGGGCAACTGTCCCATTTGTGGTATGACCCTTACTCCGGTAAAAATCGTCAGACCTGGCCAGGGGGCAGTACCGGGAGGAGAGCGTAAGGTCAAACATTGGGCCTCGCCGACCGATCCCGGATTCACCAGTGGCAAGCCGGGAAAAACGCCATCCGGCGAGGAGCTCGTTCCTGTCTATGAAGAGGAGTCTGCTGGCGGAATAATCATCATCGACCCGGTGACCCAGCAGAACATGGGTGTGCGCCTTGCCACCGTCAGCCGGCGGGATATGAGTCGGGCCATTCGTACCGTCGGTCTGGTTGGCCACGAGGAGCCTCGCCAATATTCCGTCAACTCCAAGATCGACGGCTGGATAGAACGTCTTTATGCCAATGAGACCGGCAGTTTTGTCAAAAAAGGCCAGCCACTGCTGGAGATATACAGCCCGGAACTGGTTACGGCCCAGGAGGAGTTCCTGCTTGCCCTGCGCAACAAGGGTGCCCTGGCCAAGAGCGAGGTGCCTGAAATTGCCGCCGGCGCCGACCGTCTGTTGGAAGCATCCCGTAAACGGTTGCGCTACTGGGATATAAGCGAAGAGCAGATCAAGACCCTTGAAAAAACCGGTACGGTTACAAAGACCCTCACCTACTATTCCCGGTATGACGGGGTTCTTCGCCAGAAGAAGGTCAATCAGGGCATGTTTGTCAAGGCGGGAGTGGAGCTGTTCCAGATCGTCGATATCTCCAAGGTCTGGGTCTATGCGGATATCTATGAGTATGAGCTTCCCTGGCTCAAGGTGGGGCAGACGGCGAGCATCGACTTGCCCTACCATCATGAGCCGCTCCAGGGACGGGTCAGCACCATCTACCCCTATGTGGAGGCCAAAACCAGGACCGTCAAGGCCAGGATCGATCTGGATAATCCTGACTTTAAGCTCAAACCCGACATGTATGTGAATGTCCGTATTGAGGCGCAGGTGGTCAAGAATGTGCTCTCCATCCCGGTGGAAGCGGTCTTCAACTCTGGAGAAAGGCAAAGCGTCTTTGTCTCCCTGGGGGAAGGAAAATTCGAACCGCGGCTGGTAAAGCTGGGCCTGCAGGGTGGGGATGGTGTTGTTCAGATTGTCGAAGGGCTTCTTGAAAACGAACGCATCGTGGTCTCCGGCCAGTTCATGCTGGATTCGGAAAGTACCTTGCGGGCGGCGATGCTGAAAATGATGGAACCGGAAAAAGAACAGCCGGATGGCGAGGAAAAGTCCGCTGCCAAGGCCGAAGAATCCCTTGATTCTCTTTTTGAAAAATAGGAGCATCGATGCTTACTAAGATAATCGAGTGGTCCATCAACAACAAATTCATGGTCATTCTCCTCACGGCTCTTTTAATTGTAGCAGGCGGCTATGCCCTGAAAAACACTCCCATCGATGCCATTCCTGATCTCTCGGACGTTCAGGTCATCATCTTCACCGAGTATGCCGGCCAGGCTCCCCAGGTGGTCGAAGATCAGGTGACCTACCCCCTGACCACCCAGATGCTGGCCGTGCCCCACGCCAAGGTGGTGCGGGGCTACTCTTTTTTTGGTTTTTCCTTTATCTACGTGATCTTTGAAGACGGCACCGATATCTACTGGGCCAGATCAAGGGTGCTTGAGTATCTCAACTATGCCTCCCGGAAACTGCCGCCGGGGGTTGCGCCAAGCCTGGGGCCCGATGCCACCGGGGTGGGCTGGGTCTACGAGTATGTGCTGGAAAGCGATCGCCATGATCTGCAACAGCTCCGCTCCATCCAGGACTGGTATCTGCGCTATGAACTGGCTGCCGTGGCAGGGGTTTCAGAGGTGGCAAGCATCGGCGGCTATGTGAAGCAGTATCAGGTTACGGTGGACCCGAATCGATTGCTTGCCTACCATCTCACTATTCCGCAGATCCGCCAGGCCATCCAGAAAAGTAACAACGATGTCGGTGGCCGCGTGCTGGAGCTGGGCGAGACCGAGTTCATGGTGCGCGGCCGGGGCTATCTCAAATCGGTAGCAGACATTGAGGAGGTGGTCGTCTCTACCAACCAGGCAGGCACCCCGATCCTGGTCAAGGATCTGGCCGAGGTTAAGATCGGGCCGGAACTGCGGCGCGGCGTAACCGAACTTGACGGCAAGGGCGAGACAGTGGGCGGCATCGTCATCATGCGCTACGACGAAAATGCCCTCACCGTGATCGAAGACGTCAAGAAGAAGCTCGAGACACTCCAGGCCGGACTGCCCGAAGGCGTCCGGATCAAGACGGTCTATGATCGCTCCGGCCTGATCACGCGGGCGGTTGACACCTTAAAGGAAAAGCTCCTCGAGGAGAGCATTGTGGTCGCCCTGGTGACCGCCCTCTTTCTCTTTCATCTGCCCAGTGCCTTTGTCGCCATTATCACCCTGCCGGTCGCCATCCTCATGGCCTTCATTATCATGCATGCCCAGGGGCTCAACGCCAATATCATGAGCCTGGGAGGTATTGCCATTGCCATCGGGGCCATGATCGATGCTGCCATCATCATGATTGAAAACGCCCACAAGCATCTGGAGAGGGACCGGGGTAAAAAGCCGCACTGGGAAATCATCATGGCCTCGGCCAAGGAGGTGGGGCCCACCCTCTTCTACTCCCTGCTGGTTATCACCGTCTCCTTCCTGCCGGTCTTCACCCTGCAGGAGCAATCCGGTCGGCTCTTCAAACCCCTGGCCTTTACCAAGACCTATGCCATGGCGGCGGCAGCCATCCTCTCAATCACCCTGGTGCCGGTGCTCATGGGCTGGTTCATCCGCGGAAAGATTAAGCCTGAGCACGCCAATCCCATCAACCGACTGCTGATCCGGATCTATCATCCGATCGTTGACTTTGTCCTCAGCTGGCGGAAGGCCACCCTCCTGGTGGCCCTGCTCCTGATCGCCTCCATTGCCTGGCCCCTCAGCCGGATGGGTTCCGAGTTTATGCCACCCCTCTATGAGGGAGACCTGCTCTATATGCCCACCACCATGCCGGGGATTTCCATCACCAAGGCCAAGGAACTGCTGCAGCAGACCGATCGCATCATCGCTGCCTTTCCCGAGGTCGAACGGGTCTTCGGTAAGATAGGCCGGGCGGAGACTGCCACCGATCCGGCCCCACTTTCCATGCTGGAAACAACGATCACGCTCAGGCCAGAGGAACAGTGGCGCAAGGTACAGGTGAGCCGCTTCTACAGCTCCTGGCCGCAATGGCTGCACAGTCCGTTGCGCCTCTTTTGGCCTGAGCAAAAGATTATGACGCCGGAACAGCTCATCGAACAGCTTAATAACGCTATCCAGTTTCCCGGCCTGACCAATGCCTGGACCATGCCGATCAAGACCCGGATCGACATGCTCTCCACCGGCATCAAACCGCCGGTGGGAATCAAGGTCATGGGCAACGACCTGAACGAACTCAGCCGCATCGGCGAGGAAATCGAAGCGCTGATCTCCTCCCTGCCCGGCACCTTGAGCGCCTATTCCGAAAGGGTGATGGGCGGCAATTATCTCGACTTCACCGTTGACCGCGCTGCCGCCGCCCGTTATGGTCTTTCCGTGGCTGAGGTGCAGGATATCATTCAGTCGGCCATCGGCGGCATGAATGTCACTCAGACCGTGGAGGGGCTGGAGCGCTATCCGGTAAACATCCGTTATCAGCGCGATTATCGCAACGACCTGCAGTCCCTGCACCGCGTCCTGGTGCCGCTGCGTGACGGTACCCATATCCCGATCTCCCAGGTGGCCACCATCAGCATGCACAAGGGGCCGCCGGCGATAAAGAGCGAAAACGCCCGCCGCACCGCCTGGGTCTATGTGGATATCACCGGCATTGATCTCGGCACCTATGTGAAACAGGCACAGGCGGCAGTGGCGGACAAGATCAGGCTGCCGCCCGGCTACTCCATTGTCTGGAGCGGCCAGTTTGAATACATGCAGTCGGCCAAAGAGCGGCTCGTGGTGATCATTCCCCTGACCATCATGCTCATTTTCGTCATCATCTATCTCAACACCAAGTCGCTGGTGAAAACCGCCATCGTCTTTCTGGCCGTGCCCTTTTCCCTGGTGGGTGCCTTTTGGTTTCTCTATTTCCTCGGCTATCATACCTCGGTAGCGGTCTGGGTCGGGATCATCGCCCTGGCAGGGCTTGATGCCGAGACCGGGGTGGTGATGCTGCTCTACCTTGATATCTCCCACAAACTCTGGGGAGATGCCGATCGCATGCGCACCCGGGGCGATCTTGTCCAGGCCATTCATCATGGGGCGGTCAAGCGCATCCGGCCCAAGATCATGACCATCTCGGTGATCATCGCCGGTCTTCTGCCCATCATGTGGAGCCATGGCGCAGGCGCCGATGTGATGAAGCGGATCGCAGCCCCCATGGTGGGCGGGGTGGTGACATCCGGCATCATGGAGCTGATGGTCTACCCGGTCATCTTCTATCTCTGGCGTGGCCATAAATTAGATAAAAGTATGGTTGCCACGGCTACAGAGGAGATAGAAGGATCATAGCCCTGCCCAGCCCTGTTATCATACGGAATAATCCGTTCCTTAATCAACTCAAGAGGAGAAAAACAATGAAAAAGAATCTACTGCAACTAATAAACGTCCTGATTTTTCTGGTCCTGGCCGTAGGGGCCCAGGCAACGGAGCATGGAGCAATGGCCGGTATGGATCACAGCGGCATGGATATGGGTGGCGATGAGATCATGCTGCCGGAAGCAACGGTGGACGGGGTCAAGGCCATGGCCCACCTGCTGGATACCAGCAAGGCCATGGCAGAGGCGGGCATGAGCACGACCCATCATCTCATGATCACCTTTACAGATCTTGCCACCGGCAAGGCCCTGGCCTCAGGCATGGTTGCGGTAAAGATCGTAGATCCCGCCGGCAAAAAAACGGAGGCGGTAAAGATGATGGCGATGGAAGGAAGTTTTGGCGCAGATGTGGCCTTAAGTGAGAAGGGAAAGTATGTTTTTGAGGTGGGTACCAAGCTGGGTAACGGCGAAAAAAGGCAGTTCCTCTTTGAGTATATGGTCAAGAAAGAGGCTGGATCGTGACAGGCCGCATGAGCTTTGGCCTGTTGTTTGGCCTTGCCTTTCCTTGCCAAAAATATATTATTCCTTAGCATACCCAATACGTTCGGTGGACCCCATACTCTTTCAAACGAAGACTAAACAGCTAATGACCAAGGAGATAAAAACATGAACATGAATTTAAGCCTTGCCCCTCTGGTATCACTGATCGCCGGTATTCTTATTCTGGTTGCTCCGCGTCTGTTGAACTACATCGTTGCTATATATTTGATCATTATCGGATTGATTGGATTGTTTGGAGGGAGCGGTTTTCATCTGCGGTAATACTGGTATCTGACGTCGGGCGTTTGGATCGTCCGACAAAGATACCATGGTCGGGGGGGGCGAAGATTGAATCCGTTCAGACTGAGCCATTCCCTTTTTCCTGTCTAATATTTAAAGAGGAAACTATGAAAAAGAAATTCAGTGTAGTTGCGCTGATGGCTGTTCTGATGCTCTGGGGCTGTAACCCGGCCGAAAAAAAAGCCGAGGCTCCGGCGCCGGAAACGAAGAGCGTTGTCGAGCAGGCCATGGACAAGGCAGTAAAAGTGACCGAGACAGCTAAAGAAGAGCTTGAAAAAACGACCCAGGAGGCTGCAAAAGCGATTAACGCGGCGGATGCAGTGGTTGAAAAAGCAATCACGGCGGAGGGAGAAAAGGTCGAAGAAGCGGCCGATGCGGTTTCAGATGCGGCCAAAGAGGTAGTTGAAGCGTTTGAAAAAAAGATTGAAATAAAGGCTGAACAACAGGCCGCAGTAGCAGTCCAGGAAGAAAAGGTTGAGGTCGCCGAGAAGATAGAGCAACAAGCCGCGTCCGTGGTGAAAGTGAGCAAGCAGGCGGAGACGACCACGGTGGAAAGTATTGTCATCGATAACAAGAATGGCAAGGTTGTGTTGCTGCACAAGAAACACGCCGAGGCCTTCAGCTGTGCTGTCTGTCACGGCGACCAGAAACCAGGGCCGTTTGAGCTGGGAAAAGAGAAGGGCCACGCCCTGTGCCAGGGCTGTCATAAGGAAAAAAAGGCTGGCCCCACCACTTGTACCAAGTGTCATCAGAAAAAGGTCAAGGCTGTCGAGGGCTGTTGATTGTAATATAAAAGAAGAAAGGACAAGGGACTGTTGAATTTGGTTGAGTTTCCCTCTTCCGGGCTGCTGGTGGAGGCGCTGGCGAAACGTATCTGTGATATTTTGCGCGATGGCATCCATCGGCGCGGTCAGGTAAGTCTTGCAGTCTCCGGCGGCAGCACCCCCATTCCGCTCTTTGCCCGCTTGGCAGAAACGGAGCTGCAGTGGAACAAGGTCTCGGTCTCGCTTGTTGATGAACGCTGGGTCGAGCCGGAATCCCGGGACTCTAATGAGAATCTGGTGCGTACCTGGCTTCTGCGTCACAAGGCCGCGGCCGCCCGTTTTATTCCCATGAAGACGCGAGCCTCCACAGCGCTGCAGGGAGAAGAGGCCTGTGCCCTTTTGCAGCGAGAGATTCCTCTTCCCTATGACTGTCTGATCCTGGGGATGGGGAATGACGGCCATA
>JANZPQ010000146.1:0-3455 GCA_038040945.1 Desulfobulbaceae bacterium
CAGTAGCGGTGGCGCTGCTGCTTGACCGCGTTGGCGGAAGCCAGGGTCCGGCTGATGACGGCGGTGAAATCTTTACACATCTTTTCATTAAAGCGCAGATCCTCACGTCTGACCAGAGAGTGGAGCTGGTGCTGCATCAAAAGGTCAAGGAGTCTCCTGATCGGTGAGGTGATGGTGGTGTACTGTGCGACTCCCAGACCGCTGTGGGCCTTGGCCTCGGTCAGCAGTTCGCCGCGGGAGATCTGTTTGCGTTGCAGGCTGTTCTGGAAGAGATCGTTGTCAAGGCCATGTACCAGACGTTTCCGGGGTGGGCCCTGGGCCTTGAAGAGTCCTGGAACCATTCGGTCGGCAACAAAGCGTGCCGCCTCGGTATTGGCCAGGATCATCATCTCGGATACCAGCGTGCGGGCCGGGGTGTCGCTGGCTGCCAGGGTGATCTGGACGCTGCCGTTTGTGCCGAGTGAGATATTCACATCAGGAAAGGGGAGGAGCAGGGCACCTGCCTCTACTCGTTTGTTGCGCAGCTTTGTCCGCAGCATGTTCAGGGTCTGCAGCTCCCAATCACTATCTTCCACAATCAGCCGGTCGACCTCTTCATAGGTGAGGCG
Source organism: Desulfobulbaceae bacterium (assembly GCA_038040945.1). Classification (GTDB taxonomy): domain Bacteria; phylum Desulfobacterota; class Desulfobulbia; order Desulfobulbales; family Desulfocapsaceae; genus UBA2270. The sequence continues at coordinate 609 of JANZPQ010000146.1, forward strand.
CCTGGCCACTTTGACGATGGAGGGTTTGATCCGTACCCGCAGCACCTCAGCCTCTGGAGAGAGCAGGATCATCAGGCTGAGGGCGGCCCGGATTTCTCCCTGGATCAGGCTGCAGATTCCCTGGGACAGATGGCGGGGCAGCATGGGGATTTGTCCCTCGGGGAAGTAGAGGGAGGTGCCGCGGGCCATGGCCTCCTGAAAGAGCGGATCTTCGGGTTTGACATAGTGGGCGACATCGGAGATATGCACGCCCACCAGATAGTTGCCATCCTCTTCCGCAATCGTCAGGGCGTCATCATAGTCGAGGGTGGTGGCGCCATCGATGGTCATGGGGGCAAGCGAGGTGAGGTCGGTCCGGCCCTGATCGTTGAACAGATCAGAGGTTCCCTGCCGCAGGAGCATTTCCGCCTGCTGTCTGGCGGTAAGTGAGAAGGTACTTGGGATCTCCTGACGGAGCAGGGGGATGTTCTCGTTGGGATCCCAGATACCGGCCTTGACCAGGAGGTGAAAGGGGGCATGGGGATCATGAAGGCCGGCCGTCTTGAGAAGCTCGCGGGCCATGGTCGCCTGGGGGGCATCTCCTGCAAAAAGATAGAAGTCCTGGAGTACTGGCAGGCATTGATCGAGCACGGGTTTGAGAGTGGCGTCAATCTCTTCGTCCTGCATCAGCCTGTTGATGGCCATGGCGCCATTGGTCAGCAGTGCCTGTTTGCTCTGCTCTTTTTCCTGCTGGACACGGAGCTGTTCGACCTGCTCTGGAGAGTGGGCGTGGATCTCTCCTTCCTTGAATTTAAAGTATAATCGGTCGGAAAAGACGCAGCGGATAAAGGCTGCCACCTGGTTGTCATCAGTCTCTCCGCCAAAGGCCAACTCCGCTAGAAACAGCGGTTTAAAGACAGTTGTTGCCTCATCCGTTGTCAGTTCCCAGATCTCCTCAAGGTTGATCTCCTCGATCAGGGCGCGGCGTTTGTCTGCGGCTTCCTGGAGTTGTCTTTGCATCTCTTCCCGGTCACCAGTCACAGAATAGCTGCGGCTGGAACTATGGAGTACGCGCGAGAGCGGCAGGTTGATTTCGCGGCCGGTTTGCGTGATCAGTCGCAGCCGTTTGTCCTGGGCCTCGGTAACAAAGGCGCAGATAAATTTGCCGCTGTCCAGATATTCGATGAGCTTTCCTGGTGTTGTCATGAGAACGTTAAAAGGTAAAATTTGAAAATTAAATGCTGACTTGCTGAGCAAAGGTGACTATCTAAACCATATACTTTATAGTCTTGTTTGTCTTTTTGAACACTTTTATTCGCTCTGGGCGGAAACTTTTCTTTGATGGGAGAATTATTTTTTATGATGGACCTGGATGATAAACCAATACGTTCCGGGATGGTTGCCATTGTCGGCCCTCCCAATGCCGGCAAATCAACCCTGATGAATGGCCTGTTGGAGCAGAAGATCTCCATCGTCAGCCCCAAGCCGCAGACCACCAGAAACCGAATCCTAGGGATTATGAACGATGAGGGATATCAGATCGTCCTCCTTGATACCCCTGGTCTGCATAAGGCCCGGGAACCGTTAAATCAGGAAATGGTACGCATCGCCCTGGAGAGTCTGCGTGAGGTGGATGCGGTGATCTACATGATCGATGTCTCCCTTCCTCTCCCTGAAAAAATGAAGGAGGAAAAAGGGCAGGAACTGGCAGGCTATATGGAGCAGGTGAGATGCCCGGTGATTCTGGTCTTGAACAAGGTCGACCTGCTGAACAAGGAAAAGCTGCTGGCCATGATCCAGGTCTATGCCGGGATTTTCCCCTTTCATGCAGTTATTCCCATGTCTGCGCTCCACGGGGATGGCAATGAACGCCTGCTCGCCGAGCTGCTACAGGTCTTACCGCTGGGGCCACGCTATTATCCAGAGGATATTCCCACGGATGCCACGGAGCGTTTTCTGGTGGCGGAAATTGTGCGGGAGAAGGTGTTTCTACTTACCGGTGAGGAGATACCTTACTCCACGGCGGTACTCATTGAATCGTTCAAGGAAGATCCGGCAAAGGGGTTGATCACGATCCATGCCGCCATTGTCCTCGAACGGGAATCGCAGAAGGGGATTGTCATCGGCAAGGGTGGTCTGAAGCTGAAGAGTATCGGGACTTCCGCCCGTAAGGATATAGAAAAGCTGCTGGACCAGAAGGTATTGTTGAAACTCTGGGTCAAGGTGCGGAAAAACTGGTCCCGTGACGAGAAATTTTTGAAGGAACTGGGATTTTAGGTGCCGTTGCGAAGCAAGCAAGGCTGTTTTTGCTAGCTTCGCTTACGGCACCTTATGCCGCTTCCAGGGAACAGCCAATTTTTTCCGGCTGTTCCCTGGAAGCGGCTGTTGCCGGGTAGCCCTTAAGGCTTTTCAAGATATTCAGGGCCGAGTAAGTAGCCTGGATGAAATGCAATGGAATCCTGGGCAGGGCGTGGCATAGACACCCGCCGGCCCCGGATTCCGCTGCCGCTCCATCCAGGCTACTTTTGTTACCTGAATCCTGCGTACAGAACAATTTATTATTGCCGAGCCCCTTAAGGAGATTCTCTTCACTGTTCCTTGTGCGCAGGATATGCTAAAAATATAGTTGAGGAAATCAAGCTGGAGTCAGGCGGCGGGAAGAAGTGACGGCGAGTTATTCCCACCGGGGGAGCTGAGTGCTCAAGGAGGATGTGGAATGTCGGAGAGTTATTACGGATTCAAGTATGATGAGTACGGGAATACTCGAGAAATCCTTGTCTATGCCAGTGGCGCCATCCTTTCTTCAATAGCCTTTGTCAACAAGGGCACCGCCTTCACCAAGGGTGAGCGCAAGCGGCTGGGGCTTGA
>JANZPQ010000147.1:0-6615 GCA_038040945.1 Desulfobulbaceae bacterium
GCGCCAGTAACAGCCCTGCAAAGAGCCAGAGCCACCGTAATTTCCGACTACTCCGGGGATGAAGATCCCTGGAGGCCATTCTCTCGGTATCTGCGGATCCCTTTGTTTTATTCATGATTTTTTATCCTTATTCTCCTTGCCCGTAAGGAATATTCAATACTGCTCAAATCAAGCAAGCAGAGGAAACAACCCCTTGACCCCGTTGGCGATAAATTCAACGGCGATGGCGGCCAGAATCAGCCCCATGACCCGTGAGAAGATATTGATACCCGTCTGGGTAGTATGTCTTGAAATCCAGGGAATAGCGAGAAAGGCGAGCCACAGCACCAGGACAATCAACAGTATGTCCAGCCCCATGCACAGATAATGTAGAGGGGCATTGCTTTTCTGGGTATAGAGGATAACCGTGCTGATAGCCCCGGGGCCGGCAAGCAGAGGCATGGAGATGGGAACAACCGCTACCGACTCCCTGCCGCCGTCTCTCGCCTCTTCCTTACTGAAGGTGATCGCACTCTGCCGGGCGTGCAGCATGGATAAGGCCATGAGCAGAAGCAGGATCCCTCCGGCAACGCGGAACGAACTGACACTGATACCAAAAAAGCCGAGCAGGAGTTCACCCGTCAACAGGGCGGTGAGCAGAATCACCAGGACAGAGATCACCGTTGTCTTGGTGGTCCTCCGGAATTCCTCATCCGAGGCCTCTGCCGTCAGGGCTCTGACAATGGGGATTGCCCCAATGGGATTGACGATTGCCAGCAAGGCAATAAAGATCTTGGTATATTCCGTAAAGTCGAGCATGACGTTCATCTCCCCACAAAATACCCCCTGAAAGATAGTACCTAGCCTTCGACAAGCCTCCGCAACGCCTCTTCGTAGCGGGCCCTCGTCTTTTCGAGGATCTCCGCTGGAAGTCTGGGCGGCGGTGGGGTTTTGTCCCACTCAAGGGTAGAGAGATAATCGCGCAGGAACTGTTTATCAAAGCTGGCCTGACCACGACCGGGTTGATACTCATCCACTGGCCAGAAACGAGAGGAGTCAGGGGTAAGCACCTCATCAATAAGAATCAGCTTATCGCCAAGCAGACCAAGCTCAAACTTGGTATCAGCAATGATAATCCCTTTTTCCCGGGCATACTCCGCCGCCCGGCTATACAATCTTGTACTGATATCGACTACTTCACGGGCCCGTTCCTTGCCAAGCATTGTCTCCATGGTGGCAAGGGAGATATTCTCGTCATGGGTGCCGAGGGCCGCCTTGGTTGAGGGGGTAAAGAGCGGCTGGGAAAACTGATCGGACTCCCGCATCCCGGCAGGCAGGGCAAAACCACAGACTGTCGGGTTGTGCTGATAGGCACTCCAGAACGAGCCGGAGAGATAGCCGCGGACAATACACTCTATAGTCAAGGGTTGGGTCTTGCGAACGAGCATGGAGCGGTCACGCAATTGATCAACATAGGGCTGACACACGGCGGGATACTCAGTGACATCGGCGGTGATCAGATGATTCTCAACGATATCGCCCAACAGCTCAAACCAGAAGAGGGAGATCTGGGTCAGTATCCTGCCCTTCCCCGGGACCGGATCATCCATCACCACATCATAGGCCGAGATCCGGTCGGTAGCCACCATGAGCAGCTTGTCATCATGACCGGGAAGAGCATACATGTCCCTGACCTTTCCCCGATGCACCAGGTCCAGCCCCGCAAAATCAGTTGTCACAACGGCCTGAGTCATTTATTTACAGCTCCTTGCTGAGGTCCTGAGTTAAAAAGTGGAACAGGAGAGGAGGCTGAACGGGTTTCCCCGGACAGCCTCCCTGACGAAGTCCTACAGATTCAGTTTCGCCTTCACTGCATTAATGACATCATCGCTGGAGGTAGCAGGTACACTCATCAGCAGACCTTTCTCCCGGTAAAAACCGATAAGCGGGGCAGTCTTCTCGTTATAGGTCTCGAGACGATTGGTGATGGCCGTCTCGGTCTCATCCTCACGCTGTACCGCCTTGGCGCCGCATTTATCACAGATCCCCTCTACCTTGGGAGGATTGGATTTCACATTATAGATGGCCTGACATTTTGGATTCTCGCAGGTTCTGCGGGTACAGAGACGGTCAAGGATAATATCACGGGGCACATCGATATCAACGGCCATATCCAGTTTGATATTGAGCTTGGTCAGCAGCTGGGTCAACTCCTCGGCCTGGGGGATGGTGCGGGGAAAACCGTCAAGCAGAAAGCCCTTGGCACAATCAGACTCCTGCAATCGTGTTTCCATGATCCCCATGATCAGGGAATCGGGAACCAGATCGCCACGCTTCATGAATCCTTCCGCCTCACGGCCAAGCTCCGTGCCGGCCTGAACAGCACCGCGCAGGATATCACCGGTAGAGATCTGCACAGAGCCATCGAGTGCGGTCAACAACTTGGCGACGGTGCCTTTTCCGGCACCGGGGGCGCCCAATAAAATCAGTTTCATTCACTTCTCCTTATCATTAGAATAAAATTTTAATGCAGTTATTGCAAATTTTCAGGGCATGATCCCTGATCACCATGGGACATAAAATGAATAATTATAAACACTTTTTCTTTCAACGCCAATGAAATATAATCAGGACCCTTCTCCCCGCTTTCTGGACCGTCCAAATCAGAACAGAAAAGCCCAGACAATCCTGCCGCCGACTCAGTCTTTTCCGGTCAAGAGAGAAAGCCAGGTGGCAGCAAAAAGGGTGAGACTGATCACCCCGTTCAGGGAGAAGAAGGAACCCTGAATCCGCGACAGATCTCTGGGATTGACCACAAGATGCTGATAGAAAAGGACGGCGGCGGTGAGTGCGACCCCGATATAATACCAGTGATTCAGATGACTCTGCACCCCGGTCAGGACAAAGAGGATAAAGGCCAGGAGATGAAATCCCACCGCCAGCCTGAAACCATTTTCCCGCCCCAGGCGGGAGGGCAGGGAGTGCAGACCGGCATCCTTATCAAAATCGGCATCCAGGCAGGCATAGATGGTATCAAAACCGGCCACCCAGAAGAGGACCCCAAGAGAAAGCACCCAGGGAAAAGCTGACAGGCTTCCGGTCACGGCCACCCAGCCGCCAAGGGGTGAAAAGGCCAGGGCCACACCCAGGACAAGATGGCAAAACGAGGTAAAGCGTTTGGTCAGGGAATAAAAAAGGGTCAAGGCCAGGGCAAAAGGCGCCAGCTGCAGGGTCAGCTCATTGAGGTTGTAACAGGCAAAGAAAAAAAGCAGCCCAGCCACGACAACCATGGACCAGGCCTCCACCAGACGCACCTCTCCAGACGGGATCGCCCGGCCCGCAGTCCGGGGGTTATTGCTATCAAAATGGCGGTCAACAATCCGGTTAAAACCCATGGCACAGGTTCTGGCCCCGACCATGGCGAGAACAACCCAGAGAAAGGTCATCCCATCCGGGGCCCCACGGCCCGCCAGAAATGCCCCCATCAAGGCAAAAGGCAGAGCAAAGACCGTGAGCTTGAACTTTATCATTTCAAGGAGAATGGCAATCTTTCTTACAATCTTTCTTAACATGTATCCTCCTCTGTACCCCAACGCCTCCGACCCGGGATATCAAGCCCGATCTGATCAGCAAGCCGCCAGGAGAAGGTAGCGGCAGCCTCTTCCAGGCTGGCAGGTTGCAGATAATAGCCTGGCATGGGCGGGCAGATGATGGCCCCGGCATCATGGGCCGCCAGCATATTTTTGAGATGGGTCCTGTTAAAAGGTGTCTCCCTGACCACCAGGACAAGGTCTTTCCGCTCCTTGAGCATCACATCAGCACAACGCTGGATGAGGTTTGCCGAGATCCCGGCGGCAATGGCCGCAAGGGTTCCCATACTGCAGGGCAGAACCAGCATGGCATCATAGCCGCTGGAACCAGAGGCCGGTGGAGCAGCGAAATCACGGCAATCAAACCAGGTACTGACCGTTGGCAAGTCCTGCGGACTCAAGCCCTTTTCCAGGCCGAGCACCTTCTTTCCTGCCTCGGAGCAGATGCCATGCACCACCAGATCAAGCCCTTGAATGGCTGCAAGAAAAGACTGGAGATAAAGCATGCCCGAGGCGCCAGTCACCGCTATCAAAATCTTTTTCGGCACTCGCCTGTTTCCCATTATCTACTCCCTCCCCTTGCATTATTCTCCCTTCTGCCTTCTGCCTTCTGCCTTACATTCTCAACCATCTTCAAGGGCAGCGATTGTGCCGACCCCTCGCCCCGATCAATCAGATAACAAAAAAACCTTTCCAGGGCCAACCTTTTTTCCGCCCCAAGATCATAACCAATAGCACGAAGATAGACATAACAATCATCAGGGTGCATGGGAATCCTTGGGGCCGCCAGTTCGCAGACAGCCTCCAGATTCTGCCTGCCCTCCCGGACACACTCGATAAGCTCCTGATGGATTCTGGCCAGGGTCTCAGGCTCTCTTTGACAAAAATCCTCACGCACCGCAAACAGGGCAAAAACAAAGGGCAGCCCGGTATAATGCCGCCACACCGCCCCCAGATCAAGCTGATAGGGAAAGCGTTCATCTCCCACCAGACGCAGGGCCTGATCTCCTATGGCCAGCAGTGCCTGTGGCTGGACGTCCTTGCCGCTGCTCATATCTTCAACAACGTCTCCAACTCTGTACAGGGGTCTGACCCCGTAAAATTCCTCCAGGATGATCTTGAGCAGAAAGATCGAGGTCTGCGACTGGCCACTGAGCAGGACAGGACAGCCATCAAGCTTATGGGGGTCAACACGGGAGAAGAGAAACACAGAGCCCACCGAGCCATTGGCACTGATCGACAAATCGGCCAGGATACGATAGATCTCAGGCCGGACACAATATTCATGAGAGGAGACAAAACCAAGATCAAGCTCCCCTGCCGCCAGCATCCGGTTCAAGGTGGAAGGCGGCGCCTCAACCATTTGCCACTGGGCGGGATGCACCCTTTTCTTCCAGCTCTCATAGATCGGCGCGGTGTTGATATAGTTGACCATGCCGATCCGGGCAGTTATTGGCACATGCATCTCCTCTCTCATTCTTTTCCTGGATTCAAGTTGTCAACACCACGTAAAGGGTGAGGAATATGACTTTTTTTCGCGCTTCCCGTATAATCTGCCATTGCTACCATCCCGTTTCAACCTTCAACAATCCAGCGAACCCGCTCAGGACAGCCGCCGCCAGTAAGCGTATCAAGCAGCTGTTCCGCATTCTGCACCCTTTGCAGGGAGGGACTGTGGACGTTTAAAAAAGTTGCTTTGCGACCAGGGGAGAGAGTACCGAATTCCTGCTCACGTCCCATGGCCAAGGCTCCGCCCAAGGTTGCCATGGCCATGATCTCGGCGGGATTCACCCCTGGATGATCTTCTCGCAGGATCCGCATCTCCCGCCACAGATCAAGCTCTTCATTGGAGGCACTGGAGTCGGTACCAAGTGCGGGAGAGAGGCCGTGGCGGAGCATCAACTCCAGGGGCGCGACACCGACATTCAAGAAGCGGTTGCTTCCCGGACAGAGGCAGACCTTGCACCCGCGTTCTGCCAGCAGCCTAACCTCTTTCTCGCTTACCTGGACACAGTGAACACAGAGCGTATCAGCATCCAGCAGACCCAGAGAATCTAAGTACTCCACAGCTCCATGGCTGTCAATTCCCTGACGTGGAAAGACATCCTCCCAGGCGCCACGCTCCTCCAGAAAGCTGCGGAAACAACCGGTGCCGCTGCGCAGAAGTTCAACTTCACCCGCTGATTCAGCCACATGCAGGGAAAAGATATGCTGCAGACGATTCGCCCTCTCTTTTAAGGCAGTCATGATCCCGGAAGTTGTCGAATAGAGGGCGTGAGGTGTCGCCATCACGGAATCTTCCAGAGATGCTATCCGGGCCAGCAGTTGTTCTTCAGCCTTGGCCGTAGGCCCCAGCAGCTCAAGGAGATTGACAAGGTGAGCAGGAGATGAGGTGCCTGACAGTGGAGATGGCTGGATATTACCGATATCAAGCAGAAGCAGAACGCCGGTTGCACGTTGCTGCCTGAGCATCTGCCGGGCCGCGCGTGCAATCTCTTCCGGCCCAATCAGGTTTTCCTGCCTGAGGCTGATCAGGGAACGAATCCAGTCGCAGAAGGTTTCATCCGGGGTCGGACGAGGGATATCATTAAAAGCTGAACGATCAAGATGGATGTGAGCGTTAACAAGAGCGGGTAGCAATACCCCCTGACAATTCTCAATACGAGCGCCTGCAAACTGAATCAGAAGAGAGGAAGCACTGCCTGCAGCAAGAATTCGGCCACCCGCAACTGCAACAGCGCCGTCACGGATTACCGGGGAACTGACTGGCACCACCCAGGGGGCCAGGTAAAGAGAAACAGCGGAAGTAGGGGTCGAGTGTTCCAAGGTTCTTTTTAGTGCCTTACAGATTGTTTTCTTGTTTTTTTTACATGAAAATAATCTGCGAAAGGCACTTATCCCGCTTATCGGGGTTAGGGAAAGAAATGGGGGCACAGGCATTGGCAAGGAAACAACCTAGGTGATCAGCGTATAATCCATCAGACGCTGCCTGGGTTCAAAGCCGGCATCAACGACCAGACGCCTGATTTCCTGTTCTGAAAGCCTG
>JANZPQ010000148.1:0-3275 GCA_038040945.1 Desulfobulbaceae bacterium
GCCATGCTCTATCTCCTCGATGCGTGGGCCCAGGCCACAGAGCATGGGGATGGAGAATTCCCGGCAGACTGTGGAAAAATGACCGGCAACACTGCCAAGTCCTGCCAGCACACCACCTATCCGGTTAAGAACCTGGACGTAGGAGGGCAGGCTCTCTCGGACCACAAGGATGGCTCCGGCAGGGACCTGTTCCACTGGATGGCTTTCATCGACACAGTATGCCGGTCCACAGGCCTGTCCGAGGGCGGCCATGGTTCCGGCCTGAAACAGCGGAGGGGTTTTTATCTCTCTCGTTTCAGGAGAAGGTATATGAGTATTTGCGGTTTGCGGCTGGAGTTGACGGCTCTGGAGAAAAAGAAGCTCCCCGGCCTCTGTCAGGGCCCATTCGATATCCTGGGCTGTGCCGAAGTGGCATTCTATCAGCAATGATTTTTGGGCAAGATCCGTTGTCTGATCAAAGGTGAGCATGCTTTGCCGGTCGGCTGGCGCCGCATCTTGTTTTTCTGCTCTGTGGCGGGTGGTGTCTTCTCTGTCCACGGCCAGGACCTCCGGAATCACCTTGCCGCTGACCAGCGCTTCGCCCTGTCCCCGTACCGCATGGATAAAGAGATGTGCGTTCTCCTGACCAGCCGGGTCAATGGTGTAGACGACCCCGCTGGTCAGAGGAGTGATCATCTCCAGCACCAGCACCGCCATCGGTGTCTCTTCATCGCTGAGCCCGCTGTGTATGCGATAGGCGAGGGCCTCCGGGGTATATTTGCTGGCAAGCACGGTGAGATAAGCAGAGAGGAGATCCTCTTTCCGAACATTAAGGACGGTGGTGTATTGTCCGGCAAATGAGTTCTCACCATCTTCTCCCACAGCACTGCTGCGTACCGCTATCCGGATCTCAGCTGCCTGTTCTGCCCATATGCCGGCATGGGTGGAAAGGATCTCATCTTCAATATCAGGAGGCAGCTCGGCATCCCTGATCAGGTCCATCAGCTGGTGTGATATCTGTGCCAGGCTGTCGGGGACGGCAAGATCGATCTGGGCTAGCAGCTCATTGATCCTGTTCCGCAGATCATTGTACTCCAGCAGATAATGAAAGCTGTTGACTGTGACGACAAATCCGGAAGGTACAGGCAGCTGCAGGGTCGTGGCAAGAAGAGCCAGAGTGGCGCTTTTACCGCCTCCAAGGGCTGGCTGTAATGCAGGGTCGGACAGGGTCAGGACAAAGGGCGGGCCAAAGTGAAGAGTGGGTGGGGCCAGCAGTAATCTGCTGTAAAAGTCAAACTTGCGAAAATATTCCGGCAGGGTGACAAAGGAACCTGGGGCCATCCGCTCAAGGCTCTCCACCATACCGGCAACACTTGTTGAAAGGGCATCGTATCTCTTGCCAATACGGCAGAAATCTTCTTTTTTCCCTTGATAGTAAAGCTCTTCCAAATCGGCCATGAGCTCGTGGCTCCGGCTGTCAAAGACCAGAAGCTCCCGAAAGGCATCATAGGTTCCGCGCAGGACAAGGCCGGGAGCAAAAAGACGATACGTCCAATATTTGAACAGGGTATTAATGAGCATTGTTGACCACCGGGAAATCAAGAAGAAAATGACACGTATGGTTTGCCATGAACATATCTCTGGGGGTGAGTCTGACAGACTTTTAGTGTAGTGCTTCCCCTGATTATTTCCAAGCAAATAAAAATCGTGTTTAGGAGGTTCCCATTCACGGCAGAACCTGAGGAAACTGACTGCTATGCAGTGGGCAAACAGAAGGGGGTAAAATCCGGGCACCCTTTTAGGCTGAAAAATCTTCAATGATTATGGTTATGCATGAAACTCAGCTTCATGGGCTCCGGCCTGCACGGGAGTGACGCAGCATTTCATTAATATTATTCCCGAGCAAGCGGGATTCCAATGTTCGTAAGGTACCCAGGAACATTTAACTGAATTTCCTATAGAATCACATTCTTGAATTGCGACATTCCGACCCGATTTAAGAGTTGCCGATTCTTCGGAAGCATCTGTCAGATGACTACTTCATGCCATCCTCTCTCTTGTTTTTTTTATAAAAAATCTGAGTATTGTTCCTTCTCAAGTTCTCTTTTGCCTCGTCTTCTTCCCTCTGCAACAAAAAAACCGCTGTGCATAGTTTTTATTGCACATTTGCAACTCATTTTTGCTTTACCCTCCCCTTATTTCCGCACAAAAATTAATAGAATTATCGAAAAATCAAGAAGATAATAAAAAACAACTTTTATTCTGCCAAATTGGCGTCATTATTGCTTCAGCAAGATAACGCCATATCAGGCTCGAACGTTTTCGTCAATCAATCGTCCGTGCTTGTCAGATAGAGAATATCCACAAAGGAGGTTCAATGGTCCATCCAGAGGCATTGCAAACACTAGCGTCTTCTTTTAAAGACATTCTCATTTCAAACAGGAGGTGCAAGATATGAACATCACGTTTCGTCTACTGCCGGTCCTCGCCCTGGCGATGACCTTACTCTTTGCCCCGCAGCAGGTACGGGCCGAACAAGCGGCAGCTGCCCCCACTATCAACATTGACAAGGCCACCTTGAATAACGGCGGTGATTTGGTCATCTCCGGACAGGCCCCTCCCGGTTCCCAGGTCTATATCGAGCTCTATGCCGCAGACAAGCAGGTGCGTTCCAACCGCTTTGACGGCAAGAAGGATCCAGAGACCGGTAAGATCCCCTATAAGTTTTATATCACCGAGGAGATGCCGGCATTTTATAAAATAGTTGCCCCGAAAGAGATGGCAGCAGCACTGGACAAGGCCAAGGCTGCTGGCGCTAAATGGAAATACTCCGAGGTACTGAAGGAAATCGGAGCCGATGCCGCCTACAGCGCCCCGGCCAAGATCAAGATTGACAGTTATCAGGCCACGATCATGGCCAGTATCCTTGGTTCCCGAGGCACCTTGCTGGAGCCGATGGATGAGAAGGCCAGCAAGCGTGAATCGATGAAACTGGTGAAGGGACAGTTCCGCAGTGTTGGCAACCTGCTCTCCGCCAAGGTCGAGATGCAGTCCGATGGTTCCTACACGGCCAATGTCAGTCTGCGCTCCGGTCTGGCGCCCGGAAAATACAACGCGCGGGTAACGGCCGTCACCGAGCGGATCAAGGAAGGGGACAAGGAAACAGTCAAAAAAGTAACGAGCGAGGTGGCCTCCTTTGAAAACAAGATCGCCTTCCCCATTGTCTATCTGAAGACCGCAGGTACGAGTATCAATCTCCTCTACCCCTTTCTCCTGGCCACCTGTGTCACCATTTT
>JANZPQ010000149.1:0-4510 GCA_038040945.1 Desulfobulbaceae bacterium
GGCGTGCCGTCATGGGATTTCAGCACTACCTCGCCGATGTCCTCAGGACCGGTGAGCTGGCCCAGGCCGCGGATATAGGTCTGCTCCCAACCGCGGACGATGAAGCCGCCGGCGGCGTTGGCGTTATTTTTTTCCAGTGCCTCCACTACCTCCCGCAGACTGATCCCGTATTTGAGCAAGGCCTCCTGGTTGACCAGGACTTGATATTGGCGGACAAAGCCGCCGAAGCTGTTCACTTCGTTGACACCGGGGATAGGCCGGAGTTGCGGGGTGACAATGGCGTCTTGCAGGCGGCGGAGTTCCATGGCGTCCATGCCGTCACCCTCGAGGGTGTACTGGAAGATCTCGCCTAAACCGGTACTGATGGGGCCGAGTTCTGGTTCGGCCAAGGCCGGCAGATGCTCTCGGGCAATGGCCAGCCGTTCGAAGATCTGTTGTCTGGCGAAGTAGATGTCGGTGCTGTCTTCAAAGACGACGATGACCTGGGAGAGTCCGGCCTTAGACAGGGAGCGCACCTGGGTGACCTTGGGCACGCCGCCCATCTGTTGCTCGATGGGGTACGTGATCTGCTGCTCCACGTCCACGGAGGAAAGTCCGGGGGCCTCGGTCAGCACCATGACCTGGACGTTGGTCACATCTGGAAAGGCGTCGATGGGAAGGCGGGTCCAGGCCACCCAGCCACCAATGGCCAGGATGGCGGTCAGGGTGAGCACCACCCAGCGACGAGCAAGAATGATATTGATGAATTGTTCCATAGTAGTATCCTCCCTTAATCCGCGCAACCGGCGCCCATCTTGCTGCGCAGGACGTCGCTCTTTAACAGAAATGAGCCGTCGGTGATGATCTTTTGTTCCGCCGTGATGCCGGAGGTGATCTCCACCAGGTCATCAAAGCGGGCGCCCAAGGTGACAGGGCGTCGCACCCAGTAGTCACCATCCTTGTGGGTAAAGACAAAGGTGCGGCCTTCGTCGGCCAGTACTGCCACCTTGGGCACGACCAGGGTCTCGCCCTCGGCGGGCAGAAGGAGACGCACTGAGACAAACATGCCGGGTTTGAGCAGGGCATCAGTATTGTCCACGCTGAAACGGGCCTTGGCGGTACGGGTCTCTTCACTTATGCGGCCGGCGATCGTGTCGAGCTTACCGTTAAAACTGCGACCCAAGGCGTCAACCTTGGCTTCACCGCCAACAGCGCCGGAGACGGCGGCAAGATCGGCTTCTTTCAAGTCAGCCATGATCCAAATTTTGTCCAGGGCGGAAATGGTGAGAAGCTCTTTGCCGGATTCGGCGTGCTCACCGGGAGCGGCGTGGCCCTCAATGACGGTTCCCGCCCTGGAGGCGCGGACCACCACGAGACCGTTCAAGGCGGCGGCCCCATTCCTGGCTGAGATGCCCTTAATTTCGGTCTTGCTGAGCCCCAGGCGTAGGAGGCGACCACGGGCGGTGGCGATCTCGGTCTCGGCCTCGGTCCGTTTGGCCTCAGCCTCCTGGACCTCTACCTCGGCCGCGATCTTTCGCGAAAACAACAGCGTTTCACGTTCAGCAGCTTTCCGGGCGAGATCAAGGCCGCTTACGGCCTTCAGGTAACTGCCTTTGGCCTCTGCCACTTCGGGGCTGTCGATCTCAAAAAGAGGGGTCCCGGCCTCGACTTTCGTCCCCGGTGTTGTAAACCCGCGAGTGATCAGTCCAGTCAATGGGCTGGCCACATGCACGGTACGGGTCTCGTCAAGCTGCCCCTCGCCGGGCAGGCTTTGTTCCTCGTGGCGGCTTTGCCTCTTTTCCGGAAAGCCGGTGTGCACCAGGCCATTGTCACCCAGGAGGGTAGCATCGAGCTTGACCATGCCGATCTCATAGCGACATTCGTCGCACTGGTATTGGGGGATATCGTGTTCGCAGCGGGCGGCCCACATCTCATCCACCGGTCGATCCAGATCGGAAATCTCGGCCGCCTCGTCTTCTTTTTGAGTTTCTTTTTCATTATGCCCGGATTTTTCTTGCCGGGCCTCCGGTTTACCGGTTGTTTCAAGATGGTCGTCATCCCGAGGGACGGTGTTATCAGGAGCTGCTTGAGGAGTGGTTTTCGCTGGTGCGGAGGGCTGGTTCATGCGGCCAGCGGCAAGGAAACCACCGGTACCGGCCAGGGTGGTAAACACTATTATGATAATGATAAGGGAAGTCGTTTTCATCTGACTCATGGGTTGCTCCTGTCGTGAGAGGGGGACGAAGAATTCTGTGAAATTTCTGGGGTTGAAGGCTTGCCGAGGAGGCGGTCGAGCGAGATAGCGGCGCGATTGAGATCAAGGATGGCGTCCAGATGGCGGGATTTCACTTGTACTTGGGACTGGGATGCCTCCAGGACATCGCTGTAACGGAATTTGCCGGCCTTAAATCCTTCCAGGACTGCCTCAGCGGCCTCAGTGCTCCGGCTAATGACCTCATTCCGCAAGGTACGGGCCTCCTGGTCGGCAGCGACCAGCAACGTATATGCCTTGATCAGTTCCGTTCGCAGGCGGCGCGTTGCTGCTTCCTCATTCGTCGTGGCCTTTTGGGCTGTCGCGGAGGCCTCGGCAATGGCCGTCTGATTATGCTGAAAAAATGGCAGGGGGACGGAAAGACCTACGGAGACAGCGCGCGCGTCTTTACCTGGAATCTCGCGAACGGCGAGGGATAGAGCAGGGTCCGGCCAGGCGTTGGCCTGCTCCAGCGAGAGGCTGGTTGTGGCAAGCTGCGTCTCGCTTCGGCGCAGGGCAAGCAGGGGGGAGTCCTGAATGGCTGCCAGCAGGGTTTGCCGCTCTGGAATGGGGACTTCCTGGGGAATGTGTCCGGTTGCGGTCACCGTGGCGTTGTCCGTCTCCATAAGTGTTATTGTAAGATTGAGTTCCGCCTCGGCTAAAAGGCGTTTGAGCTTCTGGGTTTCCGTCGAGGTCTCTGCTTTTCTTGCTTCGGCCCTGGTCTCTTCAGTGGCGGCGAGCTCGCCCGCCGCCACCCGCTCATGGGTAATGACGGCGAGCTCCGAGGCGATTTGTTCCGCCTCGTATTGCAGGACCAGCCGTTCCTGGGCACCGAGCACCTCCAGAAAGGCCATTTTGACCTCGGCGGCCAGGTCGAGCCAGGTCGTGGTCTGTTCGCGCTGGAGTCGGAAGATTTCGGCTTGGCCCTTGTTCTTCCGGGCCGATGATTTACCGCCGATCTCGAAGGGTTGGCTCAGGGAAACCGTGGTCTCCCTGACATCGTCAATGGGCAGATCACCGCCCAGATTGTCCCACTCGACCCGGAGCTCGGGGTTAGGGGGGAGACCGGCATGTTTCAGCTTGACTGCGGCCGCATCAAGATCAGCTCGAAAACCTTTGAGCTCCTGTCGGTTTCGTGAGGCATGGTCAAGGGCCTCTTCGAGGGTCAGGCCGCCAGGGGCAGAGGGATTAGTGAGCTCTGCAGCCTGGATGGGAGGGGGAAGGGCAAGCCACAGGCCGATCGCAAAAACAACAATGTACAAGATGAATCGTTGGATGGGCATAGATACTCCTCCAGAGAGAAGGAAATTGAGAAAGGGTATGGTTTCGGTCTGGTCGCCAGTTAATACGGGAAACGGACCGCTGTTAACTCTTGGCTTTGTTGGAATGAGTTCCGTCTACCGGCAATGCAAGGGTGATAACCGTTGACGAATCTCAGGGGTGATAAGGGATCAAATCAGGAGAATGATGCTTTTCAGGGAGACGAGTTGGGGCGGAATAAAGGCAGGAGCGGGAGGGATGAAAGGTTTGTTGTTACTGAAGGTAAGGATGATTGGCGGTCCCGCTGAGGTCATGGCGGGGGCTGGCAGTTGGACTATGTCTCTATGGTGGTGATTTGATACGTCTTCTTCCAGAGTGACGTCCAGACAGTGATCTTGCCCTTCAGTTTGATTGTTACTCAGGGTGAATACATTTGTCGTGGCCGAGCACTCCTCCCCGGCAAGACCGCAAGACGAGCGGTTTTGTTCCAAATGCACATTCCCGTCAGGAGTGAAACAGAGGTTCGCTTTCCCCTCAACCCCGAATGAAAGGACGGTGAGGAGTAAAATGATGATGCCGTGCCTGATGTATCGTAAGGTATGCAGCATGATGCAATGGAGACTCAGAGAGTTGATAATGAATCAAGACTTATTATCGTAACTTAAACATCAAGCAGCCGCAGGGCAATGAACACATTGCGTATCTTTACTGATAACTGATTGAAATAAATACCATGAACATGTTCATCGTGTCAATCGCAAACACTTAGAGTCTCATGGCCGAGGGTGTAAAATAGTTTGTGTAAACAAAAAACAAGGAGTCAGGCATGGGGATTATTTTATGAAGTAAAGTGAGATTTGTGAACTTGTGTGACGTTTGCAAGAGGCTCAAGTTGTTTTTGTCTTTTGCAGGGTGTCCCTGGCTGCATGTCAGGGACACTGAAAAAAGATGTTTTTTTCCATCAAATGGTATTATTATATTCATTTTTTACTTAACTTTATGATAAATGATACTCTCTTT
>JANZPQ010000150.1:0-8798 GCA_038040945.1 Desulfobulbaceae bacterium
TTCTTTGTTCTTATGGTTTGAGAGAAAGGGACTCTAACCTTGAAGATATGATCGAACAAAGGCATGCACCGGACGGCTTTTAGCCGCCGGTGATGCCAGCCGTTAACATTGCCACATCCAACCTCAGGAATTTCTCTATTCACCCCAGGTTAACCTTCCTACTGTGAACCTCCTGCTTGAATCTCTGATCATGACGGTTCAACTCTCTTATAAATCGAAACGATGATACGAGATCGAGTCATGAAAATCACGTGTCATCGCATCTGGCAGCAATAACCACAAAACCCGCCTCTTCATCCATCCCACTCCTGGCCTCTTCAAATTTTTCCAGTTCCTCAGGCGCCTGATAGAGGGTGGAGGCGCTGGCGCAGATATGAAAGCCGTGCTCTGTGAGGAGCTTCTGCACCTCGGTCACGGTGAAAAATCGGGCCGCTTGATAAAAGGGATGACCGAGCTCTTTCTTCTTCCGCAGATTCCGGCCCCAGCTGCTTCCTGCCGGCACAAACCCAATGATCAGAGGCGCATCCGGTCGCAGGACGCGCCTGCATTCCTCGAGGAAACGGGCGGGCGATTCGAGAAAGCAGAGGGTAAAGAGCAGGAAGACGGCGCCCAGTGAGGAGGTGGCAAAAGGCAAATCCTCGGCTATGGCCTGACAGGTGCAGATCCCTCTTTTTTTTGCCAGGGAGAGAGGGGCTATGGCCGGGTCAATGCCAAAGGGAATGTTCAGGGTCTCGGCGAAACGGCCGGGGCCGACGCCAATTTCAAGGGCTGGCCGGGAGAAGGTGATATTCAGAGATTGAAGAGCGCCTTTTTCAATGGCAAAGAGCAGGCTGTTTTCAAACCAGTTGTCATATTCCCCTGCCCGTTCATTGAAGACGAGTGAGCTGTGCCGCCACTGTGGAGTTTCTTTGCGCATTTTTTTTGATCAGGAAATAGAGTTGCCCTTGTTCCTTCATGGTGCCGGCAGCAATCTCGGCGTACTGACCATTGCCCCAGAACAGGTCGGCCCGGCCAGCGCCTTTGATGGCCGCTCCGGCATCCTGCGGCAGGACAAAACGCTGCATGGGTTCCCAGCTCAGAATTTGTCCTTCCCTGTCAAGTAGCGGTTTTTGGGAGACCAGGTAGGCCATGACTCCGGTGGGTAGGGTTCCGGGATCAATGGCAATGGAGCGTCCGGCAGTCAGTGGTAGTCCTAGGCTGCCGGTCGGACTCTCCTTTTTTTCATTCCATTGAAAAAAGACATATCTGGGATTGTGGTGCAGTATCCGTTTCTGTTCATCCGGGTTCTGCTCCAGGTAGTGACGGATCGTCGGCATGGTTGCCTCTTCACGGCTCATCTTCTTTTCATCCACCAGAAGTTTGCCGATGCTCTTGTATTCCAGGCCATTGGTTGCAGCGAATTGAATGGCCCGCAGGGATCCGTCACGGAAACGGATTTTCCCGGATCCCTGGACATGAAGGACAAAAGCGTCCACCGGATCTTTCAGGTACACCAGTTCACTGCCTGCCAGCAGATTTTTCTCTTCTATCTCTGCCCTGGTCCAGAAGGGCGCCTTCTTTCCGCTTGCATCGTGGCGGCCTGTGATTTTTTTGCCGGTGGCAGGATCCCGATAGCTGATGAGTGAATCTGGAGGGGCATAGAGGGGATGGATATAGGGGCTGTTTCTGCTCAGGCTGCCTTCCAGCAGCGGTTCGTAATAGCCGGTGATCAGCATTTCTCCTTTTTGCCCTTTATCGCGGCCGGCCGCCTGATAGAGGTTGAAATCCTGCCGTATTGCCAGGTCGAGCTCCGTCGGATTGGGTTTTTTTTTCAGGATTTCCAGAAAGGTTTCCATGGAATCCAGCAGACAGTCCCGAGAACAGGTCTCTTTACCAAGTCGCACAACGGTATCGGGAGAGAGTTTTCTCAGGTACTGCAGGTGTCGAGTCGCTGCCGTGATCAGGCTCTTGTGGTCCATGTCATCCCGCAAGGATGGGATCTGGGTGTGGTGTGGGACAAGAAGGGATGAATCCTGAGCATCTCCCTGCGCCGGCCACCACAGGCAGAGCAAAAAAAGGAACACTGCCATCCTGGTCAGAGAAGGACAATGGCTTGTGCGTGGTGACATTCTCATGCTTTTACTTGTTACGTTTCAGGGCCTCGGCCAGTTCACAGACTGCCATGGCGTACCTGTTTGAGTTGTTCCATTTGGTAATGGCCTGGAAATTAGGATAGCCGGCAATGTAGCGAAATCCACCACCGGTTAAGGGCGATTTTTCAAGACCAACGATGGACAGTTGTTTGTCATCTGGCGGGGGTGGTAGTTTGATGCCCTGGCTTTTACTGACAATCTGCCAGTCGACCTTGCCTTTCGTTCCTTTGCTGCTGGCGTTGATGAGTTCTTCAGTTTTGAGTTCGCTGCCGATATCCACATAGCAGGGGGCGTTGTAGACCCAATGGTAGCGGCGGAGGTAGTTGGCAATGGAGGCCAGGATGTCGTCTGTTGAGTTAAAGACGTCACGCTTTTCATCGCCGTCAAAACTTACGGCATATTCCCGGTAACTGGAAGGGATGAATTGCGTCTGGCCAAAAGCGCCGGCATACGATCCCTTGATGGTAGAGAAATCAAATTGGTTTTCCCGGCAAAGGAGAAGAAACTCGACCAACTGGTCGCGGAAGAAGGCGCTGCGTCGTGGATAGGCGTCAAAGAGGGTGTTCAAGGTCTTGAAGACCCCGAAACTCCCTCTGTGTTCTCCAAATCGGGATTCAATGCCCCAGATGGCAATGACTACTTCACGATTGACTCCCAGCTCTTTTTCGATCCGGTCCAGGATTTTTTGATTGGCCTTGAGCTCCTGCTGGCCTCTTTTGATGACCGCCGGTGTGACAAAAAGAGGCCAGTAGGAATAATAGGGTTTGGCTTCCCATTGCTTGTCCATGAGCTCCAATACTTTTTTGTCAATAGTGACTCCTGCAAACATACGCTCAAGTTCAGCCTGGGAAAATTGATGCTGCTCGTGAAGCTCCTTGAAGAGCGTTTTGTATTTCTCCTGTTGCAGATTAATGGATTGACCATCTGCTACCAGATCCGCAGCCTTGGGTTTTGGGGGCTCAACGGCGAAGGCCATGGGGGCAAAGGAGATGAGTCCGATACATACAATGGTGAATAAGGAAAGGATAAAACGGCTGTAAGTAGTAATAGTAGCACCTCTTGTCGTGTGTGATGGATCTTGAATCGTTTTTTCAGCTGTCCTCTTGCTGTCAGATCTGCCTGGCACCTGGGGCGGATGGGTCAAAGCCTGCCTGAAAGGCGGAGATGAACTCCTCCAGCATTTCAGGGGGAAGCGAATTGATTCCAGCTGCTGCAGCGCGTCCCCCTCCCGTAGGGAATGCCCTGCACAGGGTGTCAGCGTTCCTTCTCTCAGTCAGAGGGGCCCTGACGCTGATGCGCAGGGTGGCGTCTGCATTGTCAACGATCAGCGCGTGGGCAGCTTCTTTGTTCTCCTGGGCCTTCAGATTGGCAAAGACACCCGACACCCGTCTGGCCCAAGGGGTGTCGGGAAAGTGAAAAATACGGTTTCTACTCCCTGGATTGATAACATTCTGGCTGAGCGCAAGGATCATATCATGCTGGAAACCCTCACGCAGTACAGGGAGCGCCGTGGAGGAGGCAATAAAGTCCAGAGGGTCTTCGTAGGGGGAGATTGCCCGGTAAAGATCGGCCGGGTGAAAGTGGAGGTCCGCCAGTTCCGCACCATAGCCATTATAATTAACGAGCTCACCCAGTTCCTGGAGCTGCTCAATGACTTGGTCGGAAAGAGACAGTGTCTGGGCAGCCTTTCTGGCAGCGTCATGCAGATTATCGCCAAAGGCGGCAGCAATAGCCCATTTGCGGTAACGTCCCTGGAGCAGAGAATCGACGATAAGAGAGGTGCAGGTATCAGGGCTCATATTGATATGAGCGGTGAGGGCTGCTGTCGTGGGAATTACCCCTGAAAAATGGTGATCGATGTAGAGTATTTCATTGGAGTTATTCAGCAGTTTGAGCAGAAAAGGACGGTTGCTCTCAAGCGAGATGTCAAGGACGGTGAGTGAGCTTTTCTTTGTGTCCTGCACTGTTGACAGCAGACCGATGTCCCGCTTTACCCCGGTGATCAGGTGAGCGTCAGGACGTGGTGAATCAAGACGGAGTTGATGCAGGGCACAGATTCCGTCGGCATCTCCATTAAAGATGTCATACTGCATGGTTTGTTACTGTCCGGCTATATTAACACCAAATTGAGTGCCAATATTTGCCAGGTTGAACAGCAGCATGACGCCATGGTCGCCAGGAGTATAGTGGGAGCGCAACTCAACAGACCAGCAGTCTGGTTGATAGATGAGGGAAATGTTTTGTTCTATGGTCTGAGACTGAGAAAGTGAGTGCTCGATTTGATAGGCTGCGCTGATGGTGTTGATGATCCGGGCCTTTACTGAGGCGTTGATCTGATGAATATCTTCAAGACTGTCGTAATATGAATAGAAAGGGCTTGTCGTATTGTAAATATCTGTGCTGTTATAGGGTGAACCCAGGATTTTTTCGACTCCGTTGTACCGATAATCTAGGGCGAAGGAATCACCACGACTGTTACGGTAATTGCTCCCAATGTTATAGAGGGTAACCCCTTCACCATAGACGCCGACATCTGTCTGATAGAAGAGGGCAAAATTGTCGATCGGGGTCCAGCCAAGTTCGAAACTGACAGGGGTTAATGGACGGGCAGAGTATTTCTGGCGGAAATCATAGCTCTCCCAGACCTTGAAATAGCCATAGTCACGGCTTGATCCTCTGCTGCTGTCGCTGAAGAGTTCAAAAAAGTTATTGATCCCGTAAGTGATGGCATTTCTGTCTTCAATGCGGTCTACCTCGTCAAAAATAGGAAGATCGTCCTGGTTGGTCTCAGGCAGGTAGTCATATTGGGCATAGGGGCGGAGCCGATGGTCCCAGCTCGTACCCTCACCTCCATTCATCTCGAAGTTACGAAGCAGGGTGCTACCAATCTCACCATGCAGGTTAAAAAGAGAGCGATTGAGAGTATCGTCTTGATTCCAGACTCCGTCTCCGTAAGTGTTGATTATGTAGGATGTCTGTCGCATTCCGACTTCCGCCCGTGATTCAAGGTAGGCGCCAAGAGGTACAGGGGTGCTGAGGCGGGGAAACAGGTCGACACGGTGGCTGCCGATGCCATCTTCCTGCCAGTAATTGACATAGTCTGCGTCCCAGTCAAGGGCCAGAGAGGTCTCGGCTACGGGGAGAGAACCGGTGAAGTCTACTGCCGGAAGTTTCCAGAGCGAAGTGGGTAATGTTTTATCTGCGCGGACATCGTTAACAGCCAGGAAATGAGTTTCAACAGACATTGAATCCCATGCTTTGAGTACTTTCATGGTGTTGAGGCGCTGATCCTCTGTCCTGTTCTGAAAATTACGGCCATACATGGACAGAAAGCGGTTATCGGTTTGAGTAAAGCCGGTGTAGCCGGTGTTGAATTCTGTCAGGTAATCGCGATCGGAGACGATGTCGAGATCGATACGGCTGTACAAGTTGTTGGCAAGGTCATGGTCAATCTTGCCCCGCAGCCAGTATCTGTCTTTATTGGTATGGGTGTATCCTGTATCCCGGTAGTAGTCGATTTCGGAGGGGTCAGTGAGGTCGTCCTGGAGAAAACTGCCCATGAAGGTCCCTTTTTGGACCTCTCCCAGGACATAACGGAACTCCATGCCTGGCATGACACCCCGGTCCGTGTAGCTCTCAGGAAAGAGGGTCAGGTCGGTGAAATCGGAGACATTAACAAAAAGAGGCAGGTTCAGTCCAAAACCGTTACGATCGGAGTTGGAGAACTCGGGGAACATCAGGCCCGTCTGGCGTTTATTTTTGGCAGGTACGATCATCCAGGGGGTGTAGAGAACCGGAACATCTTTAATCCGAAAGGTGGCATGTTTAAAAACGGCATAGCCGCCTTCGGTGATGGTGGTATCGGTACTGGCAAAGCTCCAGGGTGGGGTCTCATTGTCTTTCAGCTTACAGGTGATGGCCCAGCCGTCTTGGATATGATAGGTGTTGAACCCTGTTTTTTCAATGGACTTTCCTTCAAGGTGCAGATCCATGGACTTGCGCAGAATGGTGGCATTGGTAAAGGTACCGGTTTCCTTGTTAAGATCCACTGTCCCTTCTTCAGCCCTGATCTCATCGTCAGCGCCCTTGATGGTCACATGACCGCGGGCCTTGATGGAGCTTCGCTCTACGTCATAGGCAATCCAATCAGCCTGGATTGTAACCTTGGTCTCATAGCGAGGAGCTGTGTCTGTCTCCAATGCCATTCCGGTTGTTTCTTCCGGGCCAGGAGTGGGTTCTTCCAAAAGGGCTGCCCATGTTTTATCTTTCTGCTGTTTTTTTGGCAGTTCTGGTGGGAGTTGCTCCCGTTTGGTGAGAACCACATTGCCTTCAGCGATAATGGACTTGGGGTCTTCATAGCGGATGATTTTGTCCGCAGCTATCTGCCATTCCTCGGTGGTGACAGTCTCGGCAAAGCCATTGCTGATGGGGAATGACAGGGCTATCAAAGAGGTCAGGCAGGTGAGATGGCAGACACGGGAGTGGTAGAGCTTTGTCACGGTAAACTCCTTTACGGAAATGAATAGTAAAAAATGTGTGGAGCTGCAGGCCGGCCCGACTATTGACAGGAGTCAGAAACGGATTGTCTGTCAGTACTGCAGGTTGTAAGACTTGCTTGTGCTTATTGCTCAGCTGGCAAGATTTCAGAGCCTTCAGGGAAAACTATCCAAATTTTTAAATCGAATTATTCGACTAATTACTAAAAAATAATTAGTCAGTAAGACTGTACTTAATCAGGTTAAATGTTTCAAGGTATTCGTGTCTTAAAGTGTAGTTGGGTCATGAATCCCTCGGCGGGTGCGATGGTAGCTGGTGTGTCTGTGCGCGACAGGAGCATCGGTGGAGGAAAGTAACAAGAGTAAACACCTTGACCGCTGGTTGCTGAGGGAGAGAGGTGTGAATATTTACCTTGATAATGAGGGGGGATTGTTTTATTTTCTAAACAACGTGTGCGTTGAGAGTTGTTGACGAAAAAGAGTTTTTTCCGCCCTAAGGCGTTGAGTGTTGTCAAACGATGAAATATCTTTTTGGCCCGGTCTATTCCAGGCGTCTTGGCCATTCACTGGGCATCGACCTGATTCCTCCCAAGATTTGCAGCCTTAACTGTGTCTATTGTGAGGTCGGTCCAACCACGGAGCTGACCTGCGAACGCAAAGAATACGTGCCCACAGCTGAGATCCTGCAGGAGATAGATCAGCACTTGGCCAATGGGGCGGGTGGGCGACCCATTGATGTTTTTACCCTGACGGCCATGGGTGAGCCGACCCTGCATACCGGCATAGGGGAAATTATTGCCTACCTGCAGGAAAAGACCGATAAGCCGGTGGCCGTACTCACCAATGGAACCCTGTTTTTTGATCCCAAGGTCCGCGCCGAGCTCTCTGCTGCCGATATTATTATTCCCTCCCTTGATGCGGCCAGACAGGAGAGTTTTGAGCGGGTGAATCAGCCGGCAGCAGCGGTGAACCTGGAACAGGTGATTGAAGGCCTGGCCCTCTTTCGTCGTGAGTTTCATGGAGAGGTCTGGCTTGAGATCCTCCTGGTCAGGGATATGAATGACAGTCTGGAGGATCTGCTGGCCTTGCAACAGGCTGTGCGCCGAATAGATCCAGCGCGGATTCAGTTGAATACGGTGGCCAGACCTCCCATGGATGGTCGTGCCAGACGTGTGACCCGGGAAAAGATGGAACAGGCCGCAGCAATACTGGCCGAAGGGTATGCCGGTCGGGTTGAAATCCTTGTAGATTTTCAGGCCATCGAGCAAAAAGAATTCAGCCAGGGAAAGCAGCTGCAGGCAAAGCTCGTCGAGGAAATCGCGGCCCTGCTGCAGCGCCGTCCCTGCCCCATTGAAGAGATTGATACGGCCCTGCATATACAGGATTTTGATTTGACCAGGGCATGTGTGCAGGTGCTCGTCAGCACCGGCAGGATTGAAAAACTGGTTCATAATAATAAAGAATTTTATCAGCAGGCAACTGTGCGAAAGGATTAAACCGTCGTAAAAGAAATAACTCATACTTTTTTAGTTTCAAGAACGGCATAAGGGGCCGTAAAGAACTGGATAAAAAGTACAAGTTATGGGTACCTTGAAAAACCAGGATTTTTCTTCAAGATCAAGGCGTGAAGAAAATTTTACCACAGGCATATAGTTGATATTCCGAGGATAAAATTTTCAGAACAACGCAGAGCTTGGGCAAAAAGACCATTTTTCAAGAGACCCCTTATTTTTTAACGGCCCCTAAACCTTTCAAGCTGCCTTGAAGAGTATTGAGAAATGTTGATGGGATGGATGCTAAGAGAAAGTGTCCGGACCCATGGAGGGCGCCAGCCGAAGGTGGTATTGGCGTTTATTAAATGTACGACAGCCTGCACTATACAATGTCCTGCAGGGTGTCAAAAACTGTCCGTTGTTCTTCTTCCCTGACCGGGAAAAGGAGCGTGGATCAAGGAAAGTGAGAATGACAGAAAAGAAAACAAGTCCTGAAAAGGAAGTTGCTCAAGAGCCGGCAGAAAAAAAGGTCAAGGCGAAAACCGGATCCTGGTGGAAGAGTTCCGTCACTGATGTGCCCGCTAAGGAGGGGAGCGGACAGGAACAGACGTCGCCCCCCAAAGTGGTCGCAGAGGCCAAGGACGCAGAGAAAAAGCCCGCCAGAAGACCTCACCGTC
>JANZPQ010000151.1:0-3642 GCA_038040945.1 Desulfobulbaceae bacterium
CAGCCTTGACCCCCGCCGCATCGCCGTCAAAAAGAAGGATGGCATTGTCCGCATAATGGCGCAACAATTTCAACTGCGACCGGGTCAGGGCAGTCCCTAACGGCGCCACCACATTGGGACAGCCGTGGACCACCATCGAGATCATGTCAAAATTCCCCTCCACCAGCACGACCCGCTGCCGGGAACGGATCTCGGCCGCCTGCTGAAAAAGACCAAGCAGACTACGGCTCTTATCAAAGATTGGACTCTCAGGAGAGTTCATATACTTGGGTTGACCGTCACCGACAATGCGACCGCCAAAGCCGCTGATTCTCCCCTTGGGGTCAAAGATGGGAAAGAGGATCCGGTCACGAAAACGATCATAGGTGGACCCTCTGTCATTTCTCACCAGCAGCCCAACCGCCTCCGCAGCGGCGCTCTCTTCAC
This sequence comes from Desulfobulbaceae bacterium, assembly GCA_038040945.1. GTDB lineage: Bacteria > Desulfobacterota > Desulfobulbia > Desulfobulbales > Desulfocapsaceae > UBA2270. The sequence continues at coordinate 427 of JANZPQ010000151.1, forward strand.
CCTGCAGGCAGGATCCAAGAAAATTCCAGCCGGCGCTTTCCACGGCAGGCGCGTAGCCCAATTGAAACTTCTCCTGCACCTCCAGCGGGATCCCCCGCCGCTCAAGATAGGCGCGGGCTCCGGCCGCATCTCCGGCCTGCAGCAGATATTCCCTGAACAGGCGGGCTGCCTTTTCATTGATAGCATACATGGCCTGGCGCAGATTCTCTTTTTCCTGTTCTGCAGGCGAATAGTGCTTTTCCGGCAGCTCAATCTGATAGCGCCTGGCCAGCTCCTGAAGGGCGGTGGGAAAATCGAGGTTATGATATTTCATCATGAAGGAGAAGACATCACCTGACTCGCCGCAGCCAAAACAGTGATAAAACTGATGCCCCGGATGCTCCGAGAAGGAGGGGGTCTTCTCACCATGAAAGGGACAACGTCCAAGGAAGCGCGCCCCCGCTCTTTTCAGATCAACATTTTCTCCGATGATCTGAACGATATCAGCCTGCTCCTTGACAAGGGCCGTTACAGAATCACGTGTTTCCGAATATCCCATACTGACACAGATCTTTTAATAAAATTTTCAGGGCCAACAACCCACTCATCATGAACAATTCAAGACCTTACAGTTACCACCGACATCATCCCGATTTAATTCTGGCCTGCTGCGCCTTCTCCGGCTGCCCCAATTCAATATAGGCCTTTTCCATCAGCAGCCAGTTCTGTTGAATCAATCCATAATCCTTTCCGGCCAGGCTGTTTGACTTGATACAGAACTGGACCACCTGACGATAATCCCTCTGTCCATATTTCACCTGGGCCATCTCATGCCAAAGCCTGGCGTTACGGGGTTCCAGCCGCAGGGCCCGTTCAAGCATCATTTCGGCCTGACTGAACTGGCCTGAGCGCACACTTTGCCGGGCGCCGGCAAGCAAAGTCCCGGCCGCCTTCCCCTCTTCCGGCACCGGCACAAAGTCGCGCTTTACGCGGGAACCAGGATCAGGAAGCGGGGCAGGAGCCTTGGCTGGGGCTGGACGGGAGACGGGGGCAGGAACCGAAGCCGGAGCAGGCCTGCTGCTTGGCAGGCCAACTGGATATTTTACTGCGCATCCATGCAGGAACACGGTCAACAGCATGAGCAAGCCGGCACCCCAGCCCCTGTTCCATAAACGACAATACCTTGTTTGATTCATCTCTTTCTTTCCTTCTTCTATAGGGCGGATCTCTCTCATTGAAACCAGCCGCGGATCGTATTCAAGACCTCAGGAACCTTCCTCTCCCACGTTTCACCCTCAGCGGGAGAGGATGAGGACGACGCCGGCGCAGCGCCTGCTGGTAACGTTCCTGCCGCAAAGGGCAAGACCACATTGTCAAGGGAAGCAGCATGGGTGCGGCCATAAATTCCCGCATCCACCCTGGCCCATTGAATCCCTTCCGGCGCCTCCAGTTCAAGGGGCTGAGGATGAAGAGACTGCATGATCTTGCCCCACACCACCATGGCGCCACTGGATCCGGTCAACACGGTCGGTTTGTTATCGTCACGGCCAATCCAGACAACTGCCAGCCGATCGCCGGTAAAGCCTGCAAACCAGCTGTCCCGAAGTTCATCCGTGGTCCCTGTTTTACCGGCAGCCTGCACCGTTGCAGGGATGTAAGTGAGAAGCGATCTGGCAGTCCCATGGGCCACCACCCGCTGCATGGCCGTATTGAGCAGGAAAATCGTTTCAGGCGGAAAACGCTGTTCCACGGTCAGACCAAAGCGCTGGACAACCTTATTTTCCAAGGTCAGCACACTGCCGATCACCCGCTGCGGCTGATAGAAACCACCGGTGGCAAAGAGTTGATAGATCTGGGCCACCTCAAGGGGTGACAGGCCAGCCGTTCCCATCAGAAAGGAAGGATAGGCCTGGAAATCCTGCGTTATCCCCATTCGCTTGAGAGTATCAAGCACCTTTTCCACACCGACATCCATCCCGATCCTGATGGTGGCCAGATTATAGGAATTGGCCAGCGCCTCATGAAAGGGCACCAGCCCATGTTCTTTTTTATCATAATTGGCAGGACGCCAGGCCTTGCTTCCGGCAGCGGTAATGGTCAAGGACATATCCTGCACCGGGCTTGCCAGGGTGTAGCCGTTGGCAAGCGCCGTCAAATAGACGACCGGCTTGATGAGCGAACCGATCGGTCGCTGAGCGTCGAGTGCCCGATTAAAACCGGGCTGCAAGGCGTTACGGCCACCAGCCACAGCCAGGATCTCCCCGCCCTCTCTACTGCTGACCACCACCGCCCCTTCAAGGCCGCTGCTGCCGGTTCGTTTTTCCAGGCTCGTAAGCGTTTCCCCCAGATGCCTCTCCACCTGCATCTGCACCTGCGGATCCAGAGTGGTGAGGATCTTCAGACCATTTGAAGTGAGATCCTCTTCATGATACTCTTCTCCCAGTTGACGGCGCACCAGATCAAGAAAAGCGGGATACCGGTTAAAGGCGCTCTGCACCGCACCCGTCATCTCCAATTTCGCTGCCTTCGCCAGGGCATAGGTTTCCGCTGAGATCACCCCTTCGGACAGCATCAGATCGAGCGCCACCTGCCGTCGCAGCAGACAGCGCTCCACATGCCGGCGCGGGTCATAATACGATGGCCCCTTGATCATCCCCACCATCATGGCCACCTGGGCAACAGAAAGATCCTTCAGCTCACGGCGGAAATAGAACTGACTGGCCAGCCCGAAACCATGCACCGCCCGTCCCCGGTCCTGCCCGAGAAAGATCTCATTGACATAGGCGGTCAGAATCTCGTCCTTGCTGTAATGGGCCTCCAGAAGCAGGGCCATTATCACCTCATTGAACTTGCGCTGCAAGGTGCGCTCATTATTAAGGAAAAAATTCTTCACCAGCTGCTGGGTCAGGGTACTGCCGCCCTGCACGGTCTTTCCGGCACGGACATTGGCCAGCATGGCCCGCAGGATTCCCAGCGGATCAACACCCAAATGGGTATGAAAATGTTGATCTTCCACCGCCAGAAGGGTCTTGACCAGGAGATCGGGGAGCTCTTCCCGGCTGTAGACAATCCGGTCTTCATTCTCCAAAGGATGAAAACTGCCGATACGAACCGGATCAAGACGCGCCAGGGCAATCTCTTCACCGGTCTCCGTACTGGATATCCTTCTGACCACGGAACCGGAAAATTCCACTGTTACGCCGGCCGATTATTCCAGACCGTCAGCAAAGACAAAAT
>JANZPQ010000152.1:0-3908 GCA_038040945.1 Desulfobulbaceae bacterium
CCGGCCAGTCGTGGTGATGGCTCCAAGCTGACGATTATCTCCTCACTCCTCCAGGGCATGGAGCAGGATGCTGACGCCAGCGACGGCGGGAGCGGCAACGAGCAGGAGCGTCAGGCCCTGTGGCAGGCCCGGCTGGTCCTGAAGATTGCCGAGGTCTTAGATCAGGAGGAGGAGGAACTCGCACTCCAGCTGGCCACGATCGATGATCAGGAGATCGACCTGTTCAGACGTCTGCAGGGGGAAATGAGGGAGAGTGGAGACGAGGATATTGCTGAGGAAGAAGATCCGTTCACTGAACTGCTGGAGTTGAAACAGAAGATGAATCAACCCCGGCCCGGGATGATCAAAAATCGTCTTCGTGCCTGGAGCAGATTGTTCCTGTCGGGCCCCATGCCGAACTTCCGGCTGTGGACGACAAGGCGTCAGGAGGCAGCGGATATCCTTCTGGAGCAGTATGAGCGTGAAAGCGGGCACTCGCCGATAGAGCTTCTGCAGATTGATCTTCCGGCCAGGATCAGCCAGGAGGGGAGTGATGCGAGCGGGGAGGTCGAGCAATTCAGGACCGGGATGCAGGCCCAGCTGCAGGAACTGGCCGAGGCCTTAAGAGAACTGGTCACGAGCGAGATCAAAGACGACACTGATCCGGTCTTGCTTCTGCTGCAGGGAGAGGCGTGGAAGGAGGCGTGGAACGCCAGGCTGGAATCTTCATTCCCGGCCAGTCACTATGGCCGCACGACGCTGACCCTCTTTCTTCTGGCAGGGATGACTTTTTCCGACTTGATCGGCAAGGCGCAGAGCGCCACAGAGGTGACGCCGCCAATCCACCACGCACTCGTGGCGGTCTGGGCAGCATAACGGCTTTACATATCGCCGGCCAGATAGCGGACAATGGCAATGGCGGCCACGGTGGCGGTCTCGGCCCTTAAGATCTGCGGCCCGAGAGTGACACTCTGATAGCCTGCGCGGGAGGCGAGCTCGACCTCCTCTTTGCTGAAACCGCCTTCAGGCCCGAGCAGGAGATGAATCTGCCGGTAATCGGTAAAGGGAGGGAGGTCGTGCAGGCTTCTCTCTTTTTCCTCTTCCCAGAAGAGGATACGCAGGGTGTGCGGCTCATCGCTCGTAGAGGAACAGAGTCCTGCAAGGGAAAGGGTGTCTTGAAGTTCCATGGGCCTGGGGCGGGAGCACTGCTTGCAGGCAGATTCCACGATCCGCTGCCAGCGCTGCTGCCGCTTGTCGCCACGCTTTTCATCATCCATTTTTCCCTGACAGCGACTGCTGACAAAAGGGCTGAAGCTTGCGACTCCCAGTTCCGTACATTTCTCGACGAGAAAATCCATTTTTGTATTTTTCAGCATTGCCTGGCCCACATGCAGCAGCACCTTTCCCTCCTGCTGTCCTTCATCAGCCTCAAGGATGCGGGCAATAACCTGTCTGCCAATGTTGGTTATCTCGGCCAGATAACGCATCCCCGTGCCATCAAAGAGCTGCACCTGCGAGCCGACGTGAAGGCGCAGGGATTTTACGATATGACGCGACTCGGTCTCGGGAAGCAGGATCTCATCACCATTTCTGGCTGACGGTTCAAAAAAAAATCTACGCATTATCAGCAGTCATCTAGTGGATGGTTAAGTAAAAAGGCTCAAAGACAAGGCGCACAGGTAAGCGAGCCTGCGAGACTCCGAATTCTGAGGAATGAGGCGTACAATAGGTACGTCGATGTGACGAAGGATGTGTGCGCCCCGAAAGGAAGTGCCCTTGGGGTACAACGCAGAATTTGGGCTTTTTTACAACACCATTAAATCTCGGTGACGGTACAGGCCCCGGTGGGACAGACCTCAACACAGGTCTCACAGCCGATACATTCGTCACCGTTCACTGGCTCCGCCTTGCCATCAATAAGCTCATAGACCGATACTGGACAGGCGTTGATGCATTCTTCACTTCCCTGGCACTTATCTTTATCAACAATGACTTCCCACATGGCAATGCTCCTTTTTTACTTTTTCAGTAGGTTGTTTTCAGCCGGTAACACTTAAAACTACGAGCTCCCGTACAAAGAGACTTTTTTACTTTTGCACAAAAAAGCCGGGTTGGCAAAGGAAAACAAGACGATCCTTCTTTTATGCGGGGACCGGAGATGAACAAACAACGGCAAGGTTATCGCAATGAAGGTCTGATACGCAGGAGTGAGTTTCGATTTAGGCCTTGTTTTTTATAATGGTATTTGCTACGAAACGAACATTATGAATCATAAAACTCTTCAACAGAATGCAGGGCGTCTGAATGGATGGCTGCTGGCTATCATGGTATTTGCGCTGCCGCTTTCCACCTCTGCCCTTTCGATCCTGGCCATCTTGATCCTGCTTGTCTGGCTTGTTGAAGGAGGCTACCGGGAAAAGTTACGGGTGATCTCCGCAAACCCGGTTGCCATGGCGGTTCTTTTGTATCTTGCCCTCTATGTGATCGGCCTGCTCTGGACTGAAGATCTGGAAAATGGACTTGATGTCCTGAAAAAACAGTGGAAACTCATGTTGCTGCCTGTCTTTCTGACAGCTGTCCGCCGGGAGATGCGGCGGGTGTTTGCGGGTTTTTTCGTGGCAGGGATGACTGTTGCCATGAGCATGACATATATGGCCTGGTTTGGTTTTTTGCATTATGCGGATATTACCACGGAACATCTTACCCGTGGCACTTTTCATGTCATTTACAATCCCCTGCTGGCCTTTGCCATTTATCTCCTTTTGCACGAGTTGGTGTGGGGTAAGATCAGATCAGCCCTGCGCTGGCTCATGGCCGGACTGGTCTCTCTTATGATCTTCAACATGTTTATCACGGAAGGGCGGAGCGGGCAGATTGTCTTTTTTGTCCTGCTTGGCTTGTTTATCCTGCAGATCTTCCGAAAAAACATCCTGCGCGCCGGCCTGATCATTATCTTTCTTCTTCCGGCAATCTTTACAGCCGGATATCAGCTCAGCCCTGTGTTTGAAGAGCGGGTGGACCGGGCCTGTTCCGAGGTCCTCCAGTTTCAAAGCAATCCTAATACCTCTGTGGGCTTACGGTTACTCTTCTGGCAGAACTCCTGGGAGATTATAAAAAAGAACCCATGGCTGGGGGTGGGTACAGGTGATTTTCAGTCGGCCTATGCCGAGGTCAACAAGCTTCAATCACCGCGGATGGTGGCAACAGATAATCCCCATAACCAGTATATTCTGGTCCTGTGTCAACTGGGACTGCTGGGGATGGTCGCCCTGGCTGGCATCTTTGTGACCCAGATTCGTCAGGCCTTTGTGCAGCGGGATGACCACGAAGCGATTGGCTGGGAGCAGATCCGTCTGGCCTTTCCCCTCTTTTTCCTGACCATCATGTTCACCGAGTCCTATCTGATCATTGCACAGACAGGATTTCTCTTCTCCCTCTTCAGTGCGGTGCTCTATGCACGCAAAGAGTCTCCGCATCCCTAAGCACCCTTGGTGTAGTTCAGCTCCACCCACTGTCGATAGCTGCCATCCATAACTGCGCGCCACCAGCCTTCGTTGTCCAGATACCAGTCCAGGGTCTTGCGAATGCCGGTCTCAAAGGATTCCATTGGAGAATAACCAAGCTCTGTGGTGATTTTGGCGGCATTAATGGCATAGCGCCGATCGTGACCAAGCCGGTCCGTGACATGGGTGATCAATCCTTCTGCCTTGCCACCAGAGACCTGCGGGGCCAGGGGGAATCTTTTCTTCATCTCCTCGTTGCTGACAAATTTCTCATCCAGTAGACGACAGATCAGTCTGACGATCTCGATATTGGTCCACTCATTATTGCCCCCGATATTATAGGTCTCGCCCACCTTCCCCTGGTTGATGACCAGATCGATGCCCCGGTTGTGATCATCCACATAGAGCCAGTCGCGGATCTGCAAC
>JANZPQ010000153.1:0-3794 GCA_038040945.1 Desulfobulbaceae bacterium
CAACCATTTCGCATTTTCAGATGTGCGGAGATTGGTGGCGAAGGCGGTATTAGACAAGAATTTCACAATACTTTGCCCCCATCCAGGCAAATCGCTGGCTAAATCTCTTGTGGACGCGCTGCTGCGGATGGCGGCATGACATTTTTCTGGGAAACTTCAGTTTCTGTTATTATTCCAACCTATAATAGGGAAAACTTTATAGAACGGGCCATACGCTCCGTTTTACGCCAGACAGTTGCCTGTTCAGAGATCCTTATTGTTGATGACGGATCCCTGGATCAGACCGCCGCACTTGTCTGTTCTCTGTGTGAAAACAGTGAAATCCCCATTCGTTATTTTTACCAGGATAACCAGGGACCAGCCGCAGCAAGGAATTTTGGCATTCAACAGGCGCAATCCGAGCTGATCGCCTTTCTTGATTCTGACGACCATTGGCGGAAAGACAAATTGGCCCTGCAGCTCATGGCCATGGAAGATGATCCTGATTTTCTGATATCCTACACCAGGGAAAAATGGTTAAGACAGGGGATTCATCTGAATCAGAAAAAAAAGCATCTCCCGCGACATGGTGATATCTTTAGTCAATGTCTGCAACTCTGTGTCGTCGGCATGTCAACGGTCATGGCAAGAAGAGAGGTGTTTGAAAATGCAGGTCTTTTTGCCCAGGAATTTCGTTGCTGCGAAGATTATGATTTCTGGCTGCGCGTAAGCGCCAGATATCCTTTTCTTCTGGTTGACCAGCCGCTTACCATCAAGGAAGGGGGGCGGGACGATCAAGTTTCTTTTCAATATCGTGTTGGTATGGACAAATTGCACATCAATGCCATTACCCGCCTCCTTGAAAGTGAGGTCTTGACCGGGGAACAGTATGAACTCGCACTTCGAGCATTAGAGCAGAAGTGTCAGGTCTATGGCCATGGCTGTATCAAGCATGGTAAGGACGAGGAAGGAAGAGAGTATTTTAAGGTATACAAGAAGTATCTATGAGGAAACTGATGTCGCAGGTACAATCGTGGGCTGACCCGTCGCTTTTTGTCAAACAGATCCATGTAGAAGAATCCTGTCTGGACCTTCCCTACACCAGAGAAATTCTGGAGCGGGCCCGACTTCCTTATACGGTTGTTCCCGACTATCAGGATCTGGAGGCGGTCCCCGGAGACTATCCGGAAAACCTTACAGCCGGCAAACAGCATCTGCTCCTCTGCCGCAACAGGGGCCTTTTTTTTAAACCCTGTCCCGCCACCCGCGAGTATCGCTGCTGTGAATATCAGGTCTTGAACATTGGCATGAACTGTCCGATGGACTGTGTTTACTGCATCCTGCAGGCCTATCTGAACAAGCCATGGCTCACTTTTTTTGTCAATGTTGACGATCTGATAGCAGAGATGACTTCGGCCTTTAGTGCTGAGCCTGACCGTTTTTTTCGGATCGGTACAGGCGAATTTACCGACTCCCTGGCCCTTGACCGGTTTACCTGCCTCAGCAAGACCTTGGTAACCTTCATGGCCGGACAGCAACAGGCCGTATTGGAGCTTAAAACCAAGAGCGCGGTTGTCCATAATCTGGAAGGGCTGGATCACAAAGGTCGCACCGTTGTTGCCTGGTCCCTGAACAGCACCCCCATTATGGCCACAGAGGAAATCCGGGCTGCAAGCCTCGAGCAGCGCTTGACCGCGGCTGGGCAGTGCGCGCAATGGGGGTATAAGCTGGCCTTTCATTTTGACCCTATCATCGAACATCCCGGCTGGCAGCAAGGATACGAAGAGACCATCACCCGTCTCTTCAATACGGTGCCGGCTGAAAGCATAGCCTGGATCTCAATGGGGGCGCTGCGGTATCTGCCTGCTCTCAAGAGCATCGGGACCAGGCGTTTTCCCCAGTCCCGGATCTATTATCAGGAATTCATTGAAGGACTTGACGGCAAGAGCCGTTATTTCCGTCCTCATCGCGTAGAATTATATCACCATGTCTACAAGCTGTTGAAAAGCAGGGCGCATGCCAGGACCTGTATCTATTTCTGCATGGAGAGTGACGAGATATGGCAGGAGGTAATGGGCTATACCCCCGATGCAAGAGGGGGCATTCCATATATGTTGGACCAGAGCGTCAAGGGATGAATGGTTTTGTGTAACGCCGTTATGAGTAACTGACATTACAGCTCCCGCAACACCACGTGTCGATTTTCTACTGGAAGAATACACCTGCTCTATGGTATGAAGAGTGCTGACTTGCTCTTGGGAAATCAGACAGGGAATTGATCGTTGTTTTTTTGGACGATCCTGTCTTTTATCGATACTTCAACACTTTACATATGGTCGCAGGAGAAATTATGCTGAACAAAGTTATGCTTATTGGCAATCTTGGAAAAGATCCTGAAATTCGCTATACCCAGAGCGGCACTGCCGTTGCCACCTTTAATGTTGCTACCACTGAGAGCTGGAAGGACAAAGACGGACAGAAGCAGGAATCAACCGAGTGGCATCGTGTTGTTGCCTGGCAGAAACTGGCTGAGACCTGTGGTGAGTATCTGCATAAAGGATCAAAGGTCTATATCGAAGGAAAGCTCCAGACCAGAAAATGGCAGGACCAGAATGGCAACGATAAGTTTACCACTGAAATCGTGGCCCGTGAAATGAAGATGCTCAGTCCGCGTGGTGGGGCAGGTGACGATTCTTCATACGGAGGGGGCGGTGGTGGTTCACAGGAGCATAGTTATCAAGAGCCTCCTTCAGGGATGATGGGTGGAGGGTCAAGAGATGATGTGCCTTTCTGAGGTGTCAGTATAGCTTGACAGACAAAACAGACGGTTCAAATAAAAAAACGGAATCCTGAAAGATTCCGTTTTTTTATTTTCAGGATTAGTTACGAAACAACCGCTCTCTTTGTAAATCTTTCGTAATACAGGCCATGAAGGGAAAAAGAGTGACCGATTTCTTGTGCCGATCTGGCTACTCAGATGTCCAGGTTATTTTTTTACAACGGCTTATGGAGTGTACATTGCCATTGCAAGGCTTGACTGATAAGCAATGCGTTCATATTATTGCTGACATCACATACCTGTTTTCTTCACCTATAATCTGTTTAAGTGTAACGCAACAATGGAATATTACCAAACATTAGGCGTGTCCAAGAGTGCTTCTGCCGTCGAGATTAAAAAAGCATATCGTCAGTTGGCCTTGAAGTACCATCCAGATAAAAACCAGGGAGATAAAACTGCAGAGGCCAAGTTTAAAGAGATCAATGAAGCCTATGCGGTACTCTCGGATGCGGAAAAGAAACAACAGTATGACACCTATGGTTCCACAAATTATCATCAACGTTATTCGCAGGAAGACATCTTTCGCAACTTTGATTTGAATGATATCCTTCGTCAGTTTGGTGGGGGAGGCGGTAATGGCTCCAGCAACTTTCGTAACAGTATGGGTGGCGGCGGGGCTCAGTCATTTCAATCATTTTTCGGGCAGGGTGGCTCCAGTAGAATGGGCGGTGGTTGTGGGGCTGGTGGCTGCCAGCCACCAGCAAAAGGTCAGGATCTGACCTATCAGCTTTCAGTGACTCTCGATGAGGTCATGCATGGCGCCGAAAAAAATATCACCCTGCGCACCACTGGCACGCCCCAGAATGTCACGGTCAAGATTCCGAAAGGGATTGAGGCTGGGAAAAAGCTACGATTGAAAGGGAAGGGCAGTGCCTCTCCTCAAGGCGGCGCCCCTGGTGACATCTTCTTGAAGGTAGAGGTGAGCAAACATGATCATTTTGTAAGAGATGGAGATGATCTGATTTGCGAAAAGAGG
>JANZPQ010000154.1:0-6996 GCA_038040945.1 Desulfobulbaceae bacterium
TACTTGTCGGGGCGATGCTCACGGCCGCCGGTGGCGACAATGATGACGCCATGGTCAACGGTCTGCTCAACCTTGGTCTGTCCCTTGCCGCTGGCGATCACCGAGGCAAAATTGCCGATGAATCCGGCAGTCTGCACCAGCTCCGCATTGCAGATTACATCTATGTTTTTAGCTCCGTTAACCTTGGTTACCAGAGTCTTCAGGTGCGACTGCACCTCGTCGCCCGCCAGGGTATGATGGAGATTCTTGAGATTACCACCGATACTCTCCCCTTTTTCGATGAGAACCGACTCAAATCCCTGTTCGGCAAGGTTCAGCGCGGCGGTCATTCCCGCTACGCCCCCACCTACAATCAGGGCCTTGGGGGTTACCGGCACCGTCTGCTCGGGCAGGGACTGAATATGACGGGCCTTGGAGACGGCCATGCGTACCAGATCCTTGGACTTGATGGTGGCAAGCTCCGGCTCACCGGCATGAACCCAGGAACACTGGTCACGGATATTGACCATTTCAAAGAGGTTCCGGTTCAGACCGGCATCCCGCAGGGTCTCCTGAAAGAGAGGCTAATGGGTACGCGGCGAACAGGCTGCTATAACCACACGGTTCAGCTTGTGCTCTTTGATCTTCTTCTTGATAACCTCCTGGGCATCCTGGGAACAGGAATAGAGGTTTTCGGTATAATAGGTGACATTCTTCATATCGCCGGCGTAGTTGGCAACCGAGGCCACATCAACCACCGAGCTGATATTGATGCCGCAATGACAGACAAAGACACCGATTCTGGCCTCATCGTCTTCCGCCACCACCTGCTCCTCGGGATAGGTCTTAAGCTCCACACCTTTGCCCCGCACCTTTTTAAGCGATGCGGCGGTCAAGGAGGCGGCAGCTGAAGACTGGGTCACCGATTCAGGGATATCCTTGGGGCCCTGGAAGGCACCGGCCACCACAATCCCTTCCTGACTGGTCTGCAGGGGGTTGAAGCCATTGGTGGCACAGAAATCATATTTATTGAGATCAATCTTGGTAATATCGGCAATCTTCTGGGCATCCTTGGGCGACTCAAGGCCCACGGAAAGCACCACCATATCAAAGGGCTCAAACTTGTGCTGACCATCGAGTGTGGCATAGGTCAGTTGCAGACGGTTCTCCCAGGGAGTGACATCTGCGACCTTGGCCCGGACAAACTTGATGCCGATGGCCTCGGCGCGTTCACGGGCAGCGTCAAAGTCCTTACCCTGGGTGCGGATATCTATGTAAAAGATAGTGATATCCACTTCCGGATCATGCTCCTTGGTCACCAATGCCTCTTTGATGGCATACATGCAGCAGACCGAAGAACAGTAGCCGTTATTGCAGCCTATGTCTCTTGAGCCGACGCACTGGATAAAGGCCATCCGTTTAGGATGTCTGCCATCGGAGAAACATTTGACCTCGCCCATGAAGGGGCCGGAGGCAGTGGTCATCCGTTCAAATTCAAAGGCTGTAACCACATCCGGGTGTTTGCCGTAGCTGAACTTCTCCAAGGTTTTGGGATCAATCTTGCCGAAACCGGGAGAGAGGATCACTGCCCCAATCTGCAGCTTCCGCTCTTCCGGCTGCTGCTTAAAATTAATGGCGTGGCTCTGACAGACCGGTACGCAGATCTGACAGGTCTCATGCTGCAAAAAGAGGCAGGAGCTCGGATCTATGTAATAGGTGGCAGGCACAGCCTGGGCGTAATCGATATGGATCGGCCGGGTAATGGCCAGTCCCTCATTATAGGGATCCACATGATGCTTGGGGCAATACTGGGTACAAAGTCCACAGGCAGTACAGGCATCGGCGTCGATATACCGTGGCCGCATATTGATCGTGGCTGTGAAATTTCCTGCTGTTCCTTCCAATGCCAGAAAATCAGCATTGGTCAACATTTCAATATTGGGAGACCGACCGGCCTCTACCAGCTTTGGCGCCAGGATTCAGAGTGAACAGTCATTGGTCGGAAAGGTCTTGTCAAGCTGGGCCATCACCCCGCCGACTGCTGGTGATTTCTCCACCAGATAGACATAAAAACCAAGATCCGTCAGATCAAGTGCGGCCTGGATTCCGGCGATACCACCGCCGAGAATCATGACTGCTCCTTCTCTGTTCTTCATAGCTTTACCCATAATGTTACTCCTGAAAAATGATCGTTTGGGTCTTCTTTTATATTATGCTTCGACCTTACAGGCCTTAATTGCGCAAATTTTATACTGTGGACTGCGCGAAAGCCGGTCAAGACTGTTTATTGTCAGGTTATTCACTGGAACTTCTGCAAAGTGATACGGAATGGCAATGGTGCCGACCTGCGAACGATCGGATATTTTGGCACGTAACTGCACCGAACCGCGTCTTGAAGTGACTTCGATTGTATCCAGATCTACGATACCCAGGCGGGCTGCATCTACAGGATTGATCTCAGCCAGGGCCTCAGGACACAGCTCTTCAATTTCCGGAGTCTTCCGGGTCATGGAACCAAAATTGTACTGAGCAGTCTCTCTGATGGTAGTCAGCATCAGCGGATAGTCGGCATCAGGCATCTCCACGGGAGGAGTGTAATCCTCAGGGATAAATAAACCCTTACCCTTGGTGAATTTCCCGATATGGAGAACAGGCGTTCCGGGATGCTGCAGATCGGGTACCGGCCATTGCAACCCTACCTTCTCAATACGCTCATAGCTGATCCCGGCATATTGGGGAATAAGCTGAGCTATTTCCTTGAAGATATCTTCCGGTTTCGAGTAGGGCATATCATAGCCCATGCGATGGGAAAGCTCACAGAAGATCTGCCAGTCAGGCTTAGCATCTCCGGGTGGTTCCACTGCCTTGCGCACTCGCTGCACCCGACGCTCAGTACAGGTGAAACAACCATCTTTTTCAGCAAAGCAGGCCGCCGGAAAGACGATATCTGCCATCTTAGCGGTCTCGGTGAGAAAAATATCCTGGACGATAAGAAAATCAAGTTTTTCCAGGGCCAGTACAGCATGCAGGGCATTAGGATCGGCAAGAACCGGATCTTCACCGAAGCAATAAAGCCCTTTGATATCACCCTCAAGAATGGCATCCCACACCTCGGTAGCTGCTTTGCCCTTACGACGGGGCAGCTTCACCTCCCATAACTTTTCATAGCGTTCAAAGACTTCATTGTTATCCAGACCAGTATATCCGGGCAGAGTCGTATACAGGGCTCCCATATCACAGGCACCCTGAACATTATTCTGACCGCGCAGGGGATTCACCCCACCACCCGCAACCCCAAGCTTACCGCAAAGCATGGCCAGGTTGGCGATGGACTTGACATTGTCCGTTCCGGTTGCGTGATGAGCAAGACCCATTCCGTAATAAATGGCGCATTTTTTGCCAGGAGAGGCATAGAGACGAGCGGCTGCCCGCAGTTGGTCTTCAGGAATACCGCTTATCTGTTCAACATATTCAGGGGTGTACTTGGCTGTGACAATCTCCAGTTCTTCGAGGTTCTCGGTGCGCTCCTCAACAAACTTCTTATCCCAGATCCCCTCTTCGAGAATAACACGAACCATACCATTTAAAAGAGCAACATCACTGCCAGGGTTCTGGCACAAAAAGAGATCGGCCTCATCGGCTAAACCTGTGCGCCGCGGATCGATAACCAGTAATTTACTCCCATTCTTTTTTGCCTGATGAATTCGCAGTCCAATGGTGGGATGGCTGGTGTCGGGATTGGAGCCAATCACCATGATCACATCAGATTCTTTAATATTGGCGATAGAGTTAGTCATCGCGCCGCTACCAAACGAAAGGGCCAAACTGGCCACAGTTGGAGCGTGTCAGAGACGGGCGCAATGATCGATATTATTAGTACCGATCGAGGTGCGCATGAACTTCTGCATGATGAAGTTTTCCTCAACAGTGGCCCTGGCGCAACTGAATCCGGCAATGGAATCGGGGCCATACATGGCTTTGAGATCAAAGAGTTTCTTGGCCGTATAATCATAGGCCTCATCCCAACTGGTCTCGACCAGCATGCCGTTCTTGCGAATCAGGGGCTTGGTCAGCCTGTCCTTATGGTGTATAAACTCATGGCCAAAACGGCCCTTGACACATAAGGCCCCATAGTTGGGCGCCTGCTCAGGATCCGCAGTGACCTCAATTACGGTATCGCCCTTCACCCGCAGGATGATCTGACAGCCCGCTCCACAATAAGGACAGGTACTGCGCACCTCTTTCACCGGCTCCGTATGGATGGGAATGGTCTGGGCCTTCTTGTTCAGGGCCCCGGTAGAACAGTTGTCAACGCACTTTCCGCAGGAAACGCAATTGTCCTTAAAGGAAAGAACCAGTCCGACTGGCCGTCCCTTCTCCTCAAAGGAGTCGGCGCGAAGGTCAAGGGCATCGTACTCACAGACCGTCTCACAGCGTTTGCAGAAGATACATTTATTTTTATCAACAATAATGGCAGGATGAGAAAAATCCATGGCATAGACAGGCGTGGTTCCCATGCCGGTTTTGTTAATATTCAGATTATGACTGATGGAAAGTTCCTTGAGATCACAGCGATCAAAGGCAGTACAACCACAGGAGAGACATCGCTCCGCCTCATGCTGGGCCATCTTCTCGGAAAAACCCAGCTTCACCTCATCAAAATCCTGACTGCATATTTCAGGGGGCCGGGTCGGCATTTTTTCCCGAAGTTTGACATTGATTCCGTAAAAATTTTTCATATCCACGTCATCAAAACCCTTGCCGCGGGTGAAGTTAAAGCGACTCTCCGCCTCTTCCTTCGGCGTGCCCATGACAAAGGAATGAATATTGTCGGCGGCCCGACGGGCAGAAACAACGGCCTGGATCACCGAACGCGGTCCACTGACCGCGTCACCACCGGCAAAGACCCCATCTATATTGATCTGGGATGAACGCACATTGGCGTCTATGGTCTTGTTGGGAGAGATGGTAATGGATTCCTCCAGAGCACCACCAGTAAACGTATCAGCTACGGCACTCTGCCCCAGGGATGAGACAATAGAGTCAACCTGCAGGCTATTGGTGGAACCGGAAATAGGCTCTGGCTGCCTGACCCCTTTGGCATCGGGCTCACCCAACTTCATCCGGATTAATTCCAGATTCAGTCTGGTACTTTGTTCAACGGAATCACTGATCGTAACCGGCGAGGCCATGAGCAGAAATTGAACTCCTTCCTTCTCGGCCTCTCTGATATTACGCTGATGGGCCGGCATCTCAGTACGAGAACGGGGATAAACAACTGTGACCTCAGCCACTCCCTGCCTGATCAAGGTGCGTGCCACTTCCATGGCAATATTATTACCACCGATCACTGCGGCACGGCGTCCCATATCAGGATTTTTCCCTTCTGCCACCTGACGCAGATATTTCATCGCCGAATAGGTGTGAGGATTAACCGCACCAGGGACCTCAAGGGGAGTATCGACACCGGTTCCGGTGGCAATAAATATGGCATCATAGCCCTGATCTTTCAGCGATTGCAGGGTAAAGTTTTTTCCCCATTTCTGGCTGAGTTTGACAGAAATCCCCAGACGCAGGATGGTGTTGATCTCGTAATCAAGGACTTCCCTGGGTATCCGATACTCGAGAAAACCATAACGCAAGGCCCCGCCCAGTTTGGGAGCAGACTCGAATATGGTCACATCGTGCCCCTTTCTCGTGAGGAAATGGGCGGCTGTAAGTCCAGCCGGACCGCCTCCGATCACAGCGATCCGTTTACCGGTAGGAGCATCCTTGGGAATTTTCAGCTCGATCTCATGGCTCATGCACCAATCAGCCACAAAACGCTTCAGGTGATTAATAGAGACCGGTTCATCGACCAGGATACGACGACATCGCGTTTCACAAAAACGAGGACAGACGCGTCCCACTGAGAATGGAAGAGGGTTGCGTTCCATGACCAGACGCAGGGCCTCTTCATACTGTCCCTTGGCGACATGGGCGATATAGCCCTGCACATTGATCTGTCCGGGACACGTAAGGTTACAGGGGGCCTTGCAATCACCAAAATGGGTCTCGGCCAGGATGGACAAACGTTCCAGGCGGTGAGCGGATATGGCAGCAGAATCTGTAGAAACAACCATCCCGTCGAGTGCCACGCCGACACAGGAACGAATCAGTCCTTCCTGCCCTTCAATCTCGACCACACACATCTGACAGTGAGCCTCACCAGAACTTCCCTGCACATGACACAAGGTAGGGATCTTGATATCAGATCGACTGGCAACCTCAAGGATGGTGAGACCGGCCTCAGCCACAATCTCCGCGCCATTAATGCTAAGTTTTACAGTTGTCATACTCAAGTTCAGCGGTAAGGGTTTAAATCCAGGTTGTTTAGAAGCCGTTACGAAATAACTTGTCTCTTTATGACTATTTCGTTACGGCTTCTTATGCCGTTTTCGCCATTCAGATGGCATCTGATCTATTTACAACGGCTTAGTCTGTAAGGTTTGAACCTTACAGACTAAAAGACGACAGACTATTCACCTGAGAAAATACAAAATTTATTTTGAGGGTTTCCATTCCTTCAGGAAGACCGGCAGATGGCCTGCCTCTCTTGGTCCGATAATAATATTCCAGGCAGGGAGTTCCTCTTCAAGCTCACCCTTGAGGGAGGCAAGATAGCCGGGAATAATCAGGTCACGATGTTTTACCTTCTCCTCAATCCCGCTCTTTTTCACAAACTGGGCAATCATATCAGCGCCGAATTTTCCAGCGGCCCAGGCGGTAAGGACAGATCGGCCCCCGGTGTCTTTAATGAGAAGCCAGGTGGGTACCTTAGATCCCTCGATCTCACCGGAAACAATAAAATAGGTAAGAGAGAAGTTACAGGTGATAACCACAGGAGAATCCTCGCCGGGTCCGGTCAGAGGATAGACATCCTGGGTCACAACCATTGGTCGCTGCGGATCGGTAAAGATATTCATCCGCTCAAGCAGCAGTGGGAAGAGGATATCGCCCTGCAGGTCAGAAAGGACA
>JANZPQ010000155.1:0-6944 GCA_038040945.1 Desulfobulbaceae bacterium
GTCTGACCCACCCCTCCTCTCAGCCTCCTCACCCCCCGGGGGGGGGGGGGGGGCCTGCAGTAAGGGGAAGGTCGACATGGTGCTGAGCGCTAGGCTGTGACTAGCTGTCCAAATCATCCAACCGCTTCATTCCTTCCATTAACATCCCCATAAAACTACCAATTGATTGATACTTCGTATCCTGCGGCAACAGTTCTTGAACGAAATTGAAACGGCCTTCCTTGAGCGCAAGCACTGCATAGAAGGCCTCCTGAGAGTCCTTACCATCAAAAACGGCATAGACCAGTTCCCCCTCATTAAACAACAACTGCCCCTTGCTTTTACCAGACTCGACCTTCAGATATCCGGTTTTCTGATTCGAGTTAATCATTTGCACCAACTCAACCGGGGGAAAATCAGCGAGCTGTCCAACCATACCCGAGGTGAGTTCTTCTGCCCGCTGTCGATTGAGCGTCGTAATCTTGCTCACCAGTAATTTATAAAAAAAGACCTGCAAATCGGGAAATCTCACCTGCATATGGCGAAAATTCTTTTTACTCAGGGTTACAAGCTCCGTGGGTTCGACGGCCATAATCGTTGAGGTCACAGCCTCGCCTGACAACAGACTCATCTCCCCAAAGACCTCTCCCTTGCCCATCTCTGCCAGCGTCACACCTTCTTCATCCATAACCTCTATCCGTCCGGAAAGAATGATATAGAGATGGTCACCCACATCACCCTTCTGCAGCACCGGGAAGCCCCAGGGACATGTCTCCAGCTTCAGCAGGGTCGCCAGATCCAGTATATCCTCATCACTGAGCGGCTGGAAAATATGAATCCCCCGCAGCAGATCGGCAAACGGCGATATATCCTTTAATTGTTCTTTACGCTGGGTTGCTGCCAGTAACTTCATATGGACAGTGGCAAATTCTTTTTCCTGTTTAAACTCAAAGCAGATACGTCCATCACAGCCACCACACTCAAATCTGGTCTTCTTTTTCGCTCCCTGAAGATACTGCTCATAGACCACATCCTCAGATACGAGAGTGATAATATCCTGAGCCAACGTCAGACAGGTTGACTTGGCAACCGGTAAGCGCATCACCCCCCCGTCGACGGTGATCTCCTCTCCCACATTATAGAGCGGGCAATGTTGTTCCTCGATAATGAGAAAGACACCGTTACGAAATTTCATCTTGCTCCGGAGTTAAAGAGAAAACAGAAAGTCAAAAACGGCATAAGGGGATACGGAATTAATTGACACCTAAATGCCGAGTCAATAAGGAGCTATAACGAAATTAATTTAAAACGGTCTGGTAGTCGTAACGACTTCAAGTCTGTTGTTATCGGCAAGACACCACTCCAGGAAACAAGCAAGAAAAAAACCTTGCTTGTTTCATAACGGCTTCTAATCAGAGCGGCCAAATAACAAGTAAATAACAAAACCCAGCACGGCCGTACCGCCAAAGAGCACCGGCAGGATCTTGTTCATCTGCAGCTCACCATTGACAACCATGGTCTGCATGTAATCAAGGCCACTGACCCACCAGACCGCCACAAAGAGAGAAACTATGATCAGATCCCTGAATGCCTGTCTATACAAAAGATACAAAACCAGGGCGACAAAAGGAACCAGAAACCAGGGATTGGTGAACAATCCGACATAATCCACGTCCTTGATCTGCTGCTGAATATGAGTAGACTCAATCCAGGCCAGAATGGTGCCGACGAAATCAGCCATTGGATTTACACCCCTTCTCCTTTTCCGCTTTCTCCAGGTTCACCTGAGAGCGGTTGAAGACCTGGATAGCACAATAGGAACCGCACATGGAGCAGGCAGGGGTCTTGTCACTCCCGCCCTCATGACGAAAACGGGCGGCCTTTTCAGGGTCCAGCGACAGCTCAATCTGTCCCTTCCAGTCCAGTTTATTGCGACGCTCGGCCATCAAACGGTCACGCTCCATGGCCCCGGGCACTCCCTTCACCAGATCCGCGGCATGGGCCGCAATCTTGGAGGCGATAACCCCTTCATGCACATCTTCAACATTGGGCAGCTTCAGATGCTCAGCCGCTGTCACATAACAAAGGTAATCAGCACCGGCGGCGGCGGCGATGGCCCCGCCGATGGCCCCGGTGATGTGGTCATAGCCGGGTGCGATATCGGTAACCAGCGGCCCCAGGACATAAAAGGGTGCGCCTTTACACATCTTTTTCTGCAGCATGACGTTGGCGGCGATCTGATCCATGGGCATATGCCCCGGCCCCTCGATGATCACCTGCACACCGGCATCCCAGGCCCGCTCGGTAAGTTCTCCTAAGTGAATAAGCTCCTGGATCTGATTGCGGTCCGTGGCATCGGCCAGACAGCCGGGACGAATCCCGTCACCAAGACTCAGGGTCACCTCATGCTCCTTGAGGATGGCGAGTAGATCATCGAAGTACTCAAACATCGGATTTTCCTTGTTATGGTGACTCATCCACTCAAGGGTAAATGAACCGCCACGACTGACCACCCCCATAACCCGTTTCTGCTTATTCAATCGCATCTGCAGATCACGATTGATGCCGCAATGGATGGTCATAAAATCAACGCCATCCATGGCCTGTTTTTCAATGACCTTGAACATCTGGTCAACGGTCACATCCACAATCTCTTTTTTATCCCGCTCCACTGCCTCAGCCACGGCCTGATAGATCGGCACGGTGCCAAGCGGCACCGGGCAGTTGGCCAGGATTCCCCTCCGCACCGCATCAAGATCACCGCCCATGGAGAGATCCATGACCGTATCAGCACCGGCCTTGACCGCAACCCGCAACTTCTCCAGCTCTTCCTCAAGGCTGGCGATATCCTTTGACGAACCGATATTGGCATTGACCTTGGTGCAGGTATTCTTTCCTATGCCGATAATCTTCTCAAAATCATGATGGTGATTCTTGGTGATCGCAATGGTTCCCAGCGCCACACCCGCCATCAATTGGTCAACGGGAAGGGACTCATGGCGCGCGCATGCTTCAAACAAGGGGGTGACGACACCGTTCAGCGCGTCCTCTCTAATACTCATTATTCTACTCCTTACACGGGATTATATCAAAAATTCAGTATACCCAACCGACAGGTCTTACCGGATTACAGTGACACTACACGACTAGCAAATATCCAGAACACAAACAGTTTCGTTATTATATATACTGTCTTGGCAATGTTCTCAAGTGTCACATGACTAATAATCTCATTTTCAGCCTGGAAAGCAACACCGCACCGACAAAATGACACCAACGCCATCACCCTGCCACACTCATCTTGCATCTTTCACTCAACCAGTCTTGGTGAGCATAATAATAAAATAACAGATAAGTGACTTTTTCAGGTACCCAAATATCTTAAAAGTGTGTATTTTGTTATTTTAATCATAACATGTTCTTTTTTGTCCTTTTCTCTTTCATTTTACTTAGGGGCCGTTAAGAAATAACTTGTACTTTTTATCCATTTCTTTACGGCCCCTTATGCCGTTCTTGAAGCAAAAAGAGTCCAAGTTATTTATTTACGACGGCTTACGTTATCATCATGAGATCCTCATCAATGCATCAAAAATACAGATCCTTCCCAAATCCTGTTCAGCGGATTCAATCAGAGCACGGCTTCACTCTCATTGAGCTGCTGGTCGTCCTCATCATCATCGGTATTCTGGCTTGATATGTCGGCCCGAAGATCATGGGACACCCGGAAAAGGCCAAACGGACCATGGCTGCCGTTCAAATCACCAGCCTGGAAACGGCTATTGAATCCTATAGACTCGATAACGGCGTTTACCCCTCCACGGAGCAAGGGCTGCAAGCCCTGGTCGAGGCCCCGTCCACCGGCAGACTTCCTGCCAAATGGAAAACTGGCGGCTATCTTGCCAAGGGAAAAGTTCCCAAAGACCCCTGGGGCAACGACTACATCTATCTCTGCCCGGGGAGCCACAGCGACTATGATATCACCTCGTATGGCCGTGATGGCCAGTCAGGAGGTGAAGGCGACGATACGGATATCAACAACTGGACCATTGAATAAAAATGTCCATAAGATTTTGATATGAATACTCATTTTTTCAATTACACCCTCAAGATATGCCCCAGGCTGCACCACTCCCTTTTTCCGCATAATCAAAGCAAAAACCAGCAGGGATTTACCCTGCTGGAGCTGCTCATCGTCTGCCTGCTGATCACTGTCAGCCTGGCATTCAGCGTTCCCAATCTCCGTCAGGCCATGGTCATTGACCAGCTTGCTGCCAGCTCCAGAAAGGTCATCGCCTTAGTCAAAGAAGTACGAACCCTGGCCGCACAAGAACAGCAACCCTATCTGATACACTTTGATCTTAACGGGAAAAAAATATGGTATCAACAGGATATTCACGGATTAAAAGAAGAAAACGAGCACGAGAATCATCACCCCGGCATCCAGCTCCCCCCATCCGTTTATCTCCAGGATATCCAGACCGGAACCGCTGAAAAGAAAACCTCTGGGGAAGTAGCCCTCTGGATCACCAAACAGGGATATATGGAACAGACCATACTCCATCTGGCCGATGACCAAGACAATATAATAAGCCTTGTGCTTTCTCCCTTTCTCAGCACCATAAAAGTCTATGACTCCTATATCGGCCTGGAATAAAGGTCACTTCCCTTTCCTCCCGAGGCTGGCACGAAAACATCGTTCATCACCACGGAGAGATGACGGATTCACCCTTCTTGAGGTCATGATTGCCATCTCCATGCTCGCCATTGCCCTGACCACTCTCTTTGGTTCCCAGTCTCAAAGCGTCTCTCTGGGTTTAACAACCAAATTCAACACCCAGGCGCCACTTCTGGCCCAACTGAAACTGGCGGAATTTGCCGGAGCTCCCGAAAGACCTGCCTCCGACAGTGGTGATTTCGGGGATGAGTTTCCGGGCTTTCAATGGCAAGTGGAGACAGAAGAAGCGACCCTGGAGACGACGCCGATACTGAGCACACTGGAGGGCAATCTGCAACGGCTTACCCTGACCGTCTCCTGGGGCGAGGATCACTATTCGTATCAGATTCAAAGCTATCTGCTCAAAAAACAGGCAGACTGATGAAGAAAAGAACAGACAGAAGCAGAGGCTTCACCCTTCTCGAAGTCCTGATGGCCATTTCCATCTTTGCCATCGTCATCTCTCTGGCATACGGCTCATACCGGGCTACTTTCCTCATTATTGACAGCACGGAATCACAGACAGAGATATACAACAAGGCCAGCATTGCCATGGATCGTCTCCGCAGCGACCTCGGCTCCCTCTATCTGGGAACAAGCGGTTTTCTGCAAGGAACACCACAAACCCTTGGCAACAAAGAGGCAGGCACGATACGGTTCACATCCACCGCCCATCTTGTCTTGAAGAGGAAAGAACAAGCAGTCGGATACGCAACCATAAGCTATACCGTAGAAGAAGATCCCGAGAGCAGTGGCCTGCGCCTCTTTCGCCTGGACAAACCTTTTCGCCCCGTAGAGAACGAAGACCCAGACACAAGCAAAGGATTGCTCCTCTGCGATGGCTTACAGGAGGTCCGCTTTCTCTACCACAGTCACGATCAGGGGCAGCAGGACAACTGGGACTCCAAGGAAATTGAGAAGTCTGATACCAATGCGCAAAGGCTCCCGGACAGGATTGAGATCACCCTGCTCTTTATGAATCCCGTCCCTGACGACAAACCCATTCGCTTTACCACGGCAGTCACTTTTCCCGGCACGGATCCCACAGTGGAGACACCATAAGATGCTTTCTCCCCTGCGAAACAACCGTGGCATGGCCCTGCTGATTGCCTTAACCGTCATCAGCCTGATTATCGCCCTCACCATACAATTCAACAAAAACATGCGTCAGAATCTTCTGGCCTCGGGAACCCTGAGCAATAATTTCAGACTCGAGGTCATGGCCAGGTCTGGAGTCGATCTCGCCATGGCTGTCCTGCTCAAAGACGCAAAAGATAATGAGCACGATTCTCTCCAGGATTCATGGGCGCTCCTGGAGGTCGAAGATCTGTCCCAGCTTTTTGACCTTGGTTCCTTGACAATAGAGATCAGTGACAACAGTGGAAAATTCCAGATCAACAGTATTGTCCAGAGCAAAAACCAGCAACAGCCGGATACTGCCCCGGAGCAGGCAGCCGCGCAGGAACAGGATGCCCGCAACATCCTGTGGCGATTACTCCGCCGGAAGCCGTTTAACCTGGAAGACGGTGATGCCAGGAAGATCGTTGACTCGCTCATTGACTGGATTGATGCCGAAGATGGCGACTGGGAACAGGAATTCGGCGCCGAATCCAGTTATTACCTGTCTCTGGAGATGCCATACCCCTGCAAAAACGGCCCGGTCGAATTCGTGGAGGAATTACTTCTGGTACAGGGATTCACCCCTGAACTGCTCTTTGGCACGGATAAACATCCCGGCCTGGCCCCGTTGCTGACCACCCAGGGAAAGGATGGCCTGATCAACATCAACACCGCCGACCCTCTCCTGCTCCAGGCGCTGCATGACGACTTGACAAATGAAATGGCAGAGGATATGCAGACATTCAGAACAGATATAAACAATAAAGACAAACTGTCCTCAACAGCATGGGTGACCGAGATACTCCCTTCCCTTACCGGAGAAAATACGTTAAAGAATATAACGGTAAAGAGTAATTCCTTTACCATTTTTTCTCATGCCCAACTGGATTCTACTAAAAAAAACATTATGGCAACCGTACAACGAGATAACAAGAAGACAGCACTCCTGAGCTGGAAAGTTGAATAAGCAATGAGCGGTAAATGTATTGCCGTTGACATTACACCCGACTAGATCACCGCAATCGCCTAAACGGCTGAGGCCAACGTCATGCAGATCGCGCGCCAGGCGGTGGTGATCGTTGCCGGTCGTCCTCTTGATGAGGCCTGGACCGAACTGAGTCCGAAGATCGAT
>JANZPQ010000156.1:0-4989 GCA_038040945.1 Desulfobulbaceae bacterium
ATCTTTTGGCTCATCCATAGCCAAACCCAGAGAGGGGCCTGCTCAGCCACCCTGCATCAAGGCAATACGCAAAGCAGAATCAATACTATTCTGCTCCAGGTATTCAGTAAGTTTTTGTACTGCCTGGTCTGTAACAGTAAAATCAGACATATAATTCCTCCTGTAATCTATGGTTAATTAAAAGCTACTGTATTCTCAATGAGTAACAAATTCTATATTTTCACTCTGCCGGAAGGACATATTGCCCTTCCAATCATATATAAACATGATATTATCTATGGTAAGTTGCAAATCTCAAGAAGTCAATCCACATTATACACGAAACCGCATTGCAAAGATACCTAACCACATCTCTCCTTTTCCTGAGAGGAATGTAATAACCATGCATTTACCATACGTTATACCTAGAAACAGGCTGACATAAAAAATAAAGGATTTTTTATATGAAGAAAATTGTAATTTCTACCGGTGGCGGAGATGCTCCGGGGCTGAACGCTGTTATCTATGCGGTTATTCATTCCTGTTATCGCCGGGGCTGGGAGGTATATGGCAGTCGAAGTGGTTATAAAGGGCTGTTAAATCTTGATGAGCTCATGCCACTGACCTTAAAGGATGTTGAAGGAATTTATGCCACTGGAGGCACCATCCTGGGCTCGACCAACAAGGGCAACCCCTTTTCAACGCCGGTTGAGAACCTGGTAGGCGAGATACAGGTTGTTGATATTTCAGATAAAATTATGAAAAATTTCAAAAGAATGGGTTTTGACTGCCATATCGCCATTGGCGGAGATGGCAGTCTTGAGATCGCCCATCGTTTTTCTCTGAAGGGAATGCCGGTTATCGGTGTCCCCAAAACCATTGACAATGATCTTGAGGCCACAGACCGGACTTTTGGTTTTGACACGGCTGTGTCAACGGCAACAGAGGCGCTCGACAAACTGCATTCAACGGCCAAATCCCACGATAGGGTCATGGTGGTTGAGGTCATGGGGCGCGATTCCGGCTGGATAGCCCTTTACTCTGGAATCTCTGGAGGTGCGGACGTCATCCTCTTGCCTGAGATACCCTTTGACATGGACGAAGTATGCAAAAAGATAACGAACAATGAACTGCACGGCAAGGATTACGCCATCGTGGTTGTTGCTGAAGGCGCCAGCGTCAAAGGCGGCAAGGTTATCAACAAGGGTGAGGGCGAACTGGGAAGAGCAGAGCTTGTACTTGGAGGGGTTGGTGAATGGGTGGCGGCCGAGATCCGGAAGCGAATAAACAAGGACACGCGCTCCCTCGTGCTTGGTCACCTGCAGCGCGGCGGTTCTCCCACTACCTTTGATCGCCTGCTGGCCTTACGTTTTGGCGCCGCGGCTGTACGTCTGGTGGAAGAAGGTATCTTTGGTCACATGGTGGCCCTGTCAGCCTCCTCCATGGTCCCGGTTCCTCTGATCAACGCCATCAAATCCCGAAAAAAGGTGGACCTGACAAGTGACAAAGTTTTGACGGCTAGAGACATAGGTATCTGCCTGGGGGATTATTGCTAATATTGGAGGAAAAATTCAAGGGGCAGGAAGAGAAAGGAAAGACATGACAGAAAATAAATTCAAAGAGATATATACCCTGCTTCATGACCATTTTGGCCCACAGGGCTGGTGGCCAGGCGACTCGCCGTTTGAAATCATGGTTGGAGCGGTACTCACCCAGAATACCAACTGGGAGAATGTACGCAAGGCCATCTCGAATCTGCAAGAGGCAGGAATGCTCTCTTTTCCGGCGCTTTCCTCCTTGCCTGTTGATGACCTTGCTCAGCTCATTAAACCGTCAGGCTATTTTAACATCAAGGCAAGACGGCTGAAAAATCTTCTACAGATGATAAGCGAGCGCTACAAGGGGAAACTTGAACTTTTCCTCGATGAAGATCTGCCTCACGGACGGGATGCATTGCTTTCTGTGAACGGGATAGGGCCTGAAACCGCCGATTCCATCCTGTTATACGCTGCCAACCATCCAATTTTCGTGGTGGACGCCTATACGCATCGCATCTTTTCCCGACACCATCTGACCGCGGAAGAAACTGACTACCACTCGCTTCAGGAGCAATTTCACGACAGACTGCCTCAGCAGTCAGCTCTCTACAATGAGTATCACGCCTTGATTGTTACCCTCGGGAAGGGCTATTGCAGAAAGAATAATCCACGCTGCACTCAATGCCCTTTGCAGGGAGTATGAAAGAGAACTCAGACCGTCACCACATCTCTTTTCTTTCTTATTTTGATATATCCGCGCAATAAAAGCGCAAGCCTTGCCAGCCGTCTTATTCTTTTCTTGACACGGAGTCCCCCTGGAAACGGAGAAACTGACGGCAGATCCCGCGAATAATACTGGAGTCCTTGGGGCTCAGCCGCATCCGGCCGAAGAACTGGCGGATATTATTCATATAATAGTCATGACTCTTGTCCTGCAGAAAATCTATGGTCAACAGAGTCTTTTCCAAATTACGATACATCTCTTCAAGCTCGAAGGTCGTAGCAAGTCGAGAGGACTGAGCCATTCCTTTCTGACAGTGCACTACCCCATGGTAGATTTCGTAACAGTGGATAGCCACAGCCTGGGCAAGATTCAAGGATGAGAAATCAGCTGTGGGAACGGAAGAGAGTAGGTGACAGTATTTCAGATCGTCATTGGTGAGTCCCCGATCTTCCGGGCCGAAGAGAAAAGCGACTTCGTTTTCGGGCAACAGGGGAAGGATCTCACTGACAACCTCACGAGGACCCTTTTCCCGGATCCGCTGCCGACCTAGCCTGGCAGTGGTACCCACAACCCTGGAAAAAGGGGCCAGAGCTGTTTCAAGGCTGTGGTGAAATTCCATGCTCTCAAGGAGGTGTGCTGCCTTATGGGTGGCCATCATGGCCATACGTTCAGGATCAGGGGGCACACTGCCGACCACAATCAGACGACTGATCCCCATATTCCAGGCTGCCCGGGCGGCGGAGCCGATATTCTCCGGAAATTTCGGCTCCATGAGGACGATGGCAATGTGATCAAGAAGAGAGGTGTCAAGGGTCATGGGAGATTAAAACAGAGCAGAGGGACAACAAGAAGCTGACTCGTTGAAACAAAATAATTTATTCGACAGACGGCAAGAAGGACATAAGGAATCCCAACCAATTGCTCAAGGAACTCTCTGTTATTTCGAGACAGATCCCGAACATAACGATAGCCGCTCACCCCATCTACAACCTAAGCCACACCATCTTCATGCGAGATTCTGCTGATCTTTTCATACTCTTCCACCTGCTTGTTCGTGCTGGTTGGCATCAAGCGTTTCAACAAGGGCACAACCCCTTGCTCTGATTTCTCAAAAAGCCGCTCCGCCTCTTTGGTCGTGATCTGCCAGGCCGGGGCAAAACCCGGCGCTTTTTCAAACATGATATCGAGGGCGGTCTGATAAATATAATACTGCCTGATCTCCTTACGGCCCGGTTTATGGTTTAAAGACTGGACAGTAATGCGCAGATTGTCCCGCTCCTGCCTGAGGGTAATGAGTTCCTGTTTTCTTCTTTCATTGTCCGCGGAATCAATTTCCAACTTGGTATGCAGGTGTGCTTTCAATCTGTTTATCTCTCGAGACAATTCCCGACGATGCTGCCATCCTCGGACATAGACGACACAGCAGATAAAAAATCCAAGGAGAAGTCCTTGGACAAAAGGAATGGCAAGGATCCCCATAAACCAGTTCGAACTTTCCATATTCTTCAATCCTCCACGACAACTCTAAAGGGGTAATCCCGTTTCATATTCATACATTGAAACATGATTCTCCCATCTCTTTATGCGAAATACTGTTTCCCGTCAAGCCTCGTCAGATCTGCAAAAAAGGCCCCCACCCTCGAACAAGCAGCCTGCTACTCCTTGGCCAGAGTAAAATTAATCCTGTTTTTTCGAAGATCTACATCAAGCAGGGTCACCCGAACCAGATCACCGATCCGGTACACCTTGGCGCTTCTTTCTCCTACCAGGCGGTGGTGTTTTTGATCATAGTTGTAATAATCATCACTCAATTCACCAATAACCACTGCCCCGCTGACAAACAACTCAAGCAATTCGACAAAAAGAGCGAAACCACTTACCCCTGAGATCACGGCATCAAAACTTTCTCCAATCTTGTCCTGCATATAGCGGACCTTCAAGCGGTCGTTCATCTCCCTTTCAGCGCTCACGGCAAGCCGTTCTCGGGTAGAGAGAAATGGACCAATTTCTTTTAAATTTTCAGCACTTTGATTTTTTTTCTTTTTAGCGGACTTGCTGATAAAGGCATACAGGGCCCGGTGAACCAGGAGATCAGGATAGCGGCGGATAGGCGAGGTAAAATGGGTATAATCTGTTGCCGCCAGACCAAAATGCCCGACATTACGTGCGTCATAACGCGCCTGCTGCATGGTGCGAAGGAGCAGGTTATTGACCACATATTCCTTGGGGCTGTTTTTCACCATATCCAGAACCTGGCCAAACCAGTCAGGGTCCTGTCGATGTTTGGGAAGATGAAGCCCCAGGGTCTGGGCAAAGCCGGTAAACTCCTCCACCTTAATGGGATCAGGTCGTTCATGGATACGGTAGAGTGCATCCACAGAGTTCTCAGTAAAGGTCTCGGCCACTGCCTCGTTGGCAGAAAGCATGAACTGCTCAATGAGCTGATGGGCAAAGTTCCGCTCTGCCCGGCCAATGGAGTCTATTCTGCCGCTCTCATCCAGACCGATTTCCGGTTCAGGCAGGGTAAAGCCGATGGCCCCGCGATCTTTACGCAGCTTCTGGAGAATTATTGCCAGTTCGCCCGCCCACTTGAGAGGAGTGAGAAAGGCTTTATGATCGCGCCGCACCTCCTGGTTGTTGTCGATGAGGATCTGACGGACCGTGGTATAGGTAAAGCGTTTGTGGCTGCGGATAATGGATTTGACAAAACGCTTCCCGATTGTATTCCCCTGGCGGTCAAAATCAAGA
>JANZPQ010000157.1:0-3636 GCA_038040945.1 Desulfobulbaceae bacterium
CGGGTGACGGTGATCCAGCGATCCGGCCAGATCCTGAGCAAAGAGGATAAAGATCTGGCCGACGGAGTGATGCAGGTCATGGAGTCAGAAGGGGTTCGCTTCCTGCTGGGGAGCACAGTCACCTCAGCCCGAACAGTGGGAAATAACCAGGAGCTTGTGGTGGCCACCCAGGCGGGTGAGGAGACGATCGTGGTCGAGACCGTGCTGGTGGCCCAGGGACGCAGTCCCAATATTGACGGCCTGGGGCTGACGGAGATCGGGATTACCCATAGCGCCAAGGGGATAACGGTGGACAGCCGGATGCGGACCAGCCACAGCCATATCTATGCCCCGGGGGATGTGAACGGGAGCTTCCAGTTTACCCATGCCGCCGGGCATGAAGGGGGGGTCGTGGTTGCCAACGCCGTTTTCAGGCTGCCGCGCAAGGTCAATAGTCGCTGGATGCCCTGGTGCACTTACTGCGACCCGGAACTGGCCTCGATCGGCATGAATGAGAAGAGGGCCAGAGAGGCCGGGATTAGCTACACCGTCTGGAGCGAGGAGTTTTCTGCCAATGACCGGGCCCTGGCCCAGGGTGAGGGCGTGGGCAGATTAAAGATGCTCCTTGATGAAAAGGAAAAGCCCCTCGGGGTGCAGATCCTCGGGCCATCGGCGGGCGAGATTCTGGCTGAATGGGTGGCGGTGCTCAATGGCGGGATGAAGCTTTCCTCCCTTGCCGGGGCCATTCATCCCTATCCAACACTGAGCGAGATTAATAAACGGGTGGCAGGTTCCTATCTCTCACCCAAGATTTTTTCTTCCACGGTGCGCAAGGGACTGAAGCTGATCTTTCAGTTGAAGGGGGCGGCCTGCACTCCCAGTTCCAGGATTTGATAGAGATGCAGGAAATACTGGCTCAATTTTGTGAGGCTTCCGCTCTTCCTGTTGTCGAGCCTGTTGTTACGGTTTTAGGGGTCGGCAATATCAACGATACCTGGCTGGTGCGGCGGGGAGACTCTTTTCTGGTGCTGCAGCGGCTGAACCCCCAGGTCTTTGCTCAGCCGCATCTAGTCATGGCTAATCTGGCCACACTCTCTCGTCATCTTCAAGGCAAGATCAACAGCTGTGACCAGCGCTGGGAGAACTGCATTCTCCTTCCCACCAAAACAGGGGAGCCGTTTCATATCGACCGGAAAGGGGATATCTGGCGGGCGCTCAGCTATATTGACAGGACGATAAGCCATCAGACCATTACAACATCGGCCCAGGCCCGGCAGGTTGGCTGGGCTCTGGGACATTTTCATCTCCTGCTGGCCGACCTTCCACCCCGGAATCTCCATGCAACCCTGCCCGGCTTTCATATCCTACCGTGCTATCTCGATCATTTTGACCGAGCGCTGAGCACCACTGTGATAAAGAGTGACCCCGATCTTCGTTTTTGTCTCGACTTTATTGCTGCCAGGCGGGCGGGCGCTGATTTACTCGAGCGGGCCCGGCATGAGGGGAAAATCAAGGTGCAGACGATCCACGGTGATCCCAAGGCGGGCAATGTCCTCTTTGATGCGGCAAGCGATCTGGCAGTCAGCCTCATTGATCTTGATACAGTGGGACCGGGGCTCATCCACTACGATATTGGTGACTGTCTCCGTTCCTGCTGC
This sequence comes from Desulfobulbaceae bacterium, assembly GCA_038040945.1. Taxonomy (GTDB): domain Bacteria; phylum Desulfobacterota; class Desulfobulbia; order Desulfobulbales; family Desulfocapsaceae; genus UBA2270. The sequence continues at coordinate 1,638 of JANZPQ010000157.1, forward strand.
AATGTCTCAGGTGAGGCGGCAGACGATCTCTCTCAGGTAGCGTTTGATCTGGATATGTGCCGGGAGGTGCTTACCGGCTACTTTTCCGGGGCTGGAACGCTCCTTGCCGCCAATGAGCGGCAGCTGGTTTTTCAGGCGGTACGTCTGATCGCCTTCGAGCTGGGTCTCAGGTTCTTCACCGATTATCTGGCCGGCAACTGTTACTTCAAGGTGTGCCATGAAAAGGAAAACCTGCAGCGGGCCCTGGTCCAATTTCATCTGGTGCAGAGCATAGAGCGCCGGAAAAAAGCAATTGAAAAAATAGCTTTAAAATAGCTAAAAAAAATAAGCTGTAGTAATTCAGACTTGATCTGACATAATTTGGGAGAAAGATCCGAGCTAATCTGACACCTTGTTTATTTGATTCAGGAATAAGGTTAAGTCATCCTGTAAGCGCAAAGTTAAATCTTGCCAAGGGACATCTTGCTCCTCGCAAGGGCTGGTCAACTTGCTATAAAAAAAAGCAGGGCCAAAAGACTCTAGGAGCGAGTCACTGGACGGGTTCTCCAGATGGGGTATCTGAGATGGAGGGGAGAGAAATTTGGTTTTTTATCCTTCTTTTTATTTTATAAAATATTCCCATCTTCGTCAGTAAACTCAGGATATAATTTTCTAGCACACTGGGGACAGATGCCATGGCTGAATTCAGCCTCAGAATGTTTCTGGATATAGGACTCTATCTGGTTCCAATAGCCTTCATCATCGCGTATCATTTTACATGATGCACAGATAGGCAGTAAGCCGCTTAAGGTCTTTATCTCAGTCAAGGCCTTTTGAAGTTGAGCAATGAGCAGTTCCCGTTCCTCTTCTGTTTTTTTCCGATTGCTTATATCGGTCGCAACCTGCAGCCGCACTATACGGCCGTCAATCCATTCTATTGCCCTGTCGTGCATGAACAACCACTGGCCGGTGACACTATTCTGGAACTCCCAGCTGTATACCCCTGCTGGCCCACCTTCTGCGTCCAGAAGATATCTGTTGGTACAGAAGGGGCAGGGCCCGCTCTGCCCTTGTTGTAGGCTTTGCCAACAAATTTTGCCGGTAACATCACCAAATTGTTTTTTCATGTGCTTGTTTGCAAACAGGATCTCATAGGTGTTCATGTCGGCAACATAAACAAGCTCATCCAGACTGTCCATCAGCAGGCGGAAGAGCGCTTCATTCTCCCGCAGCGTCCTCTGGCTCACAGTCAGGGAAGCAGCCATATCATGAAAGGCCTTGCGCAGTTCCCCCAGTTCGCCGGACTGGTTGGATACGTTGCTGCGAGCCCCGATTTCTCCCTGAGAAAATTTTTTGGTCAAGGCCACAAGGTCTTGTATCGGAGCAATGAATGTTTTTTTACCAACCAACCAGGCAATGACAAGAGAGAGCGCCATGGCCAGCAGGATGAGCCGCAGATTCCTGGTCAGGTCGGCGTTGACAGGCGCAAGGATATTGGCTTCAGGAATACCTGCCCACACATAGAGATAGGGGCTCTCTTCAGGGTTGAGACGAATGGGCTCGAAGGCGATTATCCGGCGCCGGCCGTCAGAGCCGGCACCGATGAATATTCCAGGTTTCTGCACTTGACTGGCCCTTTCCCAGGCCTTGGCTTGGATCGGTTTGCCGATGGGGTTGGTATCTTCCTGGGCAGGATAGTAGAAGAGCCGGATTCCCTGGTGGTCGGTGACGGCCAAAAAGGATTTCTCGGGCAGGTTTAAGAGATCACGGAAGCGGGAATGATCGGCCAACTTGATGGCCATGGTCAACACCCCCTTGGGCTTGCCCTCTGTGTCGAGTACTGGATAGGCAAAGGCAAAGGCAGGAACCGCAGCTCCAACTCTGGTTATGATATATTCACCAACTGCAAAGTCTTTTCTTTTCAGGGCTTCCTGGACATGTTTTCGATCTGCCAGGTTGGTTCCGGTAAAGGGCCTTCCTGCAGCCATGACGTTCCCCTCGAGATCAATTAAGGTCATAT
>JANZPQ010000158.1:0-6328 GCA_038040945.1 Desulfobulbaceae bacterium
ACATACTTGCCGGAATCGTGGTCGGACCATACACCGCTGGCATCACGATTGGCGACGCCCATGAGATTGAACTGCTGGCAGAGATCGGCGTGGCCCTTCTCCTCTTTGCCCTGGGGCTGGAATTTTCTCTCAGCGAATTAAAACCGGTACGAAACATTGCCCTGATCGGCACCCCTATACAAATCATCCTTACTATCATCTTTGGCTATTTCCTGGGGGTTTATTTAGGTTTATCTTTCGCGCACGCATTATGGTTAGGGGCCTTAATCTCTCTTTCCAGCACCATGGTGACCCTGAAGACCCTTATGAGCAGAGGCCTCATGGGAACACTTTCCTGCAGGGTGATGATAGGTATGCTCATCATTCAGGACCTGGCTGTCATCCCGATGATGATTGTCCTCCCCCAGTTAAGCAACCCCGAGGCCGGCCTGCCGCTCTTAGGGATTGCCGTCATCAAATCTGTAATTTTCCTGGCAGTAATGTTTTTTCTGGGCAGAAAATTTCTCCCCTGGCTGCTGTCGCATGTGGCTCAATGGAACTCGAGAGAACTTTTTATTCTCTCGATAACAGCAATAGGTCTTGGAATTGGCTATGCAACCTATCTCTTCGGCCTCTCCTTTGCCTTCGGCGCCTTTGTTGCCGGCATGGTTCTCAGCGAGTCTGATTATGGCCATCAGGCATTGAGTGACATTGTTCCTTTAAGGGACATCTTCGGGCTTTTGTTTTTCACCTCAGTCGGCATGCTTATCGATCCGGCTTTTTTATTCGAAAACTGGATCAAAATCATCTCTCTGGTTCTGATCATTGGAGTTTTCAAAGGGTCACTCTTCTTCCTTCTGGCCAAGCTCTTCAGATATATCAACATTGTGCCAATCGCCGTCGGCCTCGGTCTCTTTCAGGTCGGTGAATTCTCCTTTGTTTTGGCACGGGTAGGTCTTGAGACGCAGGCCATCGATCAGAACATGTATTCGCTCATTCTCGCCATATCGGTCTTAAGCATGTTTCTCACCCCCTTTGCCTCAGCCCTGGCACCCCCTCTCTATAAATTAAAAAAACACCTCTTTCAACATGAGTCGCTGCAAACAGAAAACATACCTGATTCTGGGCTCAAAGGTCATGTCGTCATTGCCGGAGGCGGCCGGGTGGGACAACACATTGCTGGTATCCTGACCCAACTCAATCTCCCCTTTGTCATTATTGAATTGAGTCATCAACAGATGCTGGAATGTAAGGATGCGCAATTTCCTGTAATCTTTGGTGATATGAGCCAGTCAACAGTCCTTGATGTTTCACAATTGCAGGATGCCAGACTTTTACTTATTACAATTCCTTCCGTTACGACATCGCTGGCCATTGTAAAACAGGCCCATCAAGTTAAACCGGAATTACATATTATTGTACGGGCCGATGGCGTTGATCAAGCGCAGGCCTTATATAAAAACGGCGTGTATATGGCTGTGCTGCCCGAGATGGAGGCGGGGTTGGAAATTGCAAGACAGGCGCTCCTCCACCTGGAAACTCCTGTAACCGTTATTCAACAATATACTGATGAAGTAAGACAACAGCATTATGCACCTATTTTTCAACCAAGCCATGCACATCAGCTGCTAACCAAACTTGACAATATAAAAGATATGCTGGAAATATCATGGGTTACGCTCATGCCTGGAAGCCCTCTTGTCAGCAAAAGTATTAAAGACACAGCAGTTCGCAGCAGGACCGGGGCATCAATCGTCGGGATTATCCATGAAAAAGTATTTCATTCCAACCCCAAAGCGGATTACGCCTTTCAGGAAGGAGATCTGGTGGCGGTTGTCGGCAATCAACAAGAACGGAATGAGTTCCAAAAAATAGCCGGGGCGTAATCCTGTAGCCCTGCAGTGAATATGGACATTGGGCGATAAGGGCTGACTGTGCCGACTAGCTGCGTAGCGATCAAAAAAGAGGGCAGTTCAATTCTGCCTCTTGGCGCTTCATCAATGCGGCGGCCAATTATTATTACCTCTTCCTGGGATCAAAGGTCTCACGCAGGGCCTCGCCAATAAAAATCAGCAGGACAAGGGTTCCTACAAGCAGAATAAAGGTGGACAGGGAAAGCCACCAGGCATCGATATTGGCCTTGCCCTGAGACAGCAGTTCACCAAGGCTTGGGGTGGATGGAGGCACACCAAGGCCAAGGAAGTCGAGGCTGGTCAGGGCCAGGATCGAGGCCGACATCCGAAATGGGAGAAAGGTAATGACCGGCGTCATGCCATTCGGCAGGAGGTGGCGGTACATGATCGTCACATTGGAGACACCGAGGGCCCTGGCCGCCTTCACATATTCCATGTTCCGCCCTTTGAGAAATTCAGCACGCACATAGTCTGAAAGCCCCATCCAACTGAAGAGTGAGAGCAGGGCCAGGAGCAGAAGAACGCTCGGTTTAAAGATGGAGGCAAAGATAATCAGTAGATAGAGTTCAGGCATGGCGCTCCAGACCTCGATAAAACGCTGAAACAGGAGATCTGTCCTGCCGCCGAAGAATCCCTGAATAGACCCGGTGATAATACCCACCAGGGTGCCGACCAGGGTCAGGGCAAAGCCAAAGAGCACACTCAGCCTGAATCCATAGAGAAGGCGGGCAAAGACATCCCTGCCCCGGTCATCGGTGCCCAGGATATTCTCCCTGGTCGGCGGGGAAGGAACCGGGCCGTCTATGGCAAGATTGATAGTGTTAAAGCTGTGCCTGTTGAGGGGGAAAAAAGCCTTATTCCCGTCGCCTTCGATCCGCTCCAGAATGTAGGGATCTTTATAGTCTGCCTCAGTCTCAAAATCCCCGCCAAAGACCTTCTCTGGATACTCGCGCACCAGGGGAAAATAGAGATCTCCATTGTAGACAATCAGGATCGGCACATCATTACTGAGCAGCTCGGCTCCAAGACTGAGGACAAAGAACAGAGCAAAGAGCAGAAGACTCCAGTAGCCGCGCCGGTTCCGCCTGAACCTCCGCCAGCGTCTGTACCCCAAAGGGACTCCTCTGAGTGTGGGACTCAGCACCCCCTTTTTCTCTTCCACCTTAGTCAACACTTTCAAAACTTATCCTGGGGTCCACGAAGAGATAACTGAGATCTGACAGCAGTCGGGAGATAAGACCAACAATGGTGAAAAAATAGAGAGTCCCAAGCACTACTGGATAATCTCGGTTTAAAACAGATTGATAGGCCAGGAGTCCCATCCCGTCAAGTGAGAAGATCGTCTCAATCAGGAGACTGCCGGTAAAAAAAGCGGCAATGAAGTACCCTGGAAAACCGGTAATAATGGGGATAATGGCATTCCTGAACACATGTGTATACAAGACCTGCGGTTCACTTAAGCCTTTGGCCCGGGCAGTGAGCACATACTGTTTCCGGATTTCCTCAAGAAAGGAATTTTTAGTCAGCATGGTCATCACCGCAAGGCTGCCAACGGCACTGGCCGTAATGGGAAGCACCATGTGCCAGAGGTAATCTGTGATCTTGGCGAACAGGCCAAGTTGCGACCAGTTATCGGAAACCAGTCCGCGCAAAGGGAAGACACTCCAGAAACTCCCGCCACCAAAGAGGACAATCAGGGCAATGGCCAGCACAAAACCAGGGATAGCGTAGCCAATCAAAATAGCAGTGGAACTAAGGATATCAAAACGTGAACCATCACGCACCGCCTTGGCAATCCCCAAAGGAATACACACACCATAAACAATAAGAAAGCTCCAGAGACCAAGAGACATGGAGACCGGCATCCTGGAGATCACCAGTTGCGCCACACTGGTATGATAGTAATAGGACGAACCGAAATCAAAGAAGAGATAATCCTTCATCATGCGCAGGAAACGCTCAAGAGGGGGCTTGTCAAAGCCGTACAGTTCTTTCAACCTGTCCACCTTCTCCTGGTCAAGTCCGGAATCTCCCCGATACATAGACGAGGTGACCGCACCGACCTCACCTCCCCCCTTGCCATGACCTTCAATCTGGGCGACCAGTCTTTCCACCGGCCCACCAGGGACAAACTGCGTAACTGCAAAGGTGATGAGCATCACCCCAAACAAGGTTGGGATCATCAGCCCTATGCGTTTCAAGATATAATAGAACATGCCTGTTTCCTGGAAAGTCTTGTTGACAATTAGAAATTCAATTGGAATTTCTCTTGTTTTTTCTCCATCTTTATGTCTTTGTGCAGAGATAAAAGTATAAAGACAAATCCTTCAAACATACACTGGCTAAGCCATACTCTTCAACCATGATAACCAACCAAGAAGATCTGCAGGCCCTGATACACAGGGCAAGAACCGTTGATGCCGTTGCACTCGATACTGAATTTTTCTGGGAGCGCACCTATTACCCGAAACTGGGCCTCATCCAGCTGGCCCTCTCCAATGACGAATGCTTTCTCATTGACCCCTGCGCCTTGAGCGACCTTTCTCCCCTTGGAGAATTACTCGGAGATCCGACGGTTGTCAAAATATTTCATGATGCCCCACAGGATCTCTCTATTCTCTACCAGGCCACCGGCGTAATGGCCAAGACGACTTTTGACACCAGACTGGCCGCAGGATTTGCAGGGATCTCATCGACAATATCCCTTGGAAATCTAATCAAGGAACTGCTCGACATCGAGTTGCCAAAAACAGAGACCCGAACCAACTGGCTACGTAGACCACTCAATCAAAAGCAGATCGAATATGCCCTTGATGATGTTCGCTATTTACGGGCCATAAGGGTCCTGCTTCTCTCTCGCATCCTTACCCCAAAGACCACAGGCTGGCTCCAGGAGGAACTGGCCCGCTATGACGACCCCGATTTCTACGAGCCGCCAGCCGATAAAAACCGGTACCAGAAGATCAAAGGCGCCGGCAACCTGAACCGGCAGGCCTTGGCCTCCCTGCAGGAGCTGGCAGATTGGCGTGAACAGGAGGCACGTAAATGCAACCGTCCCCGGGGACATATCATTACCGACCAAGCCCTTCTTTATCTGGCCGCACAAAAAATAGTGACCCCTGAGGATATGCAACAATCCGGTTTAATGACAAATCGTACCATTGACCAGTATGGACAACACCTTATTACCCTGATAAAAAAAGGGCTGCTCTGTCCTGAACAAAACTGTCCCCTTTCACTCCATAAAAACAAACTAAATAAAAAAGAGCAGGAAGAGTTAAAGAGACTTCAAGAATATATCACTCTTAAAAGCGACGTTCATGGCCTGGATCCGAGTTTGATCAGTAATGTCTCAGAGTTACGCGCTCTAATACAAGTCCGAAACAACAGCAGTCCAATCCATCCCGAGAGGCTTATGAGCGGATGGCGGAAAAGATTTCTGGCAGAGATGCTCTAAGCGCTGAAAACCGTTATTTCCTGTTCCTTTGTTCCAGCATCTTCACCACATGATCCCAGATAAGATCTGCCGTCTGTTCCTTGCTGACCAAGGGTAAGGGAAAGATACCCTCTTTATCAAGCAGGGTCACCTGATTGCTATCCACCTCAAATCCGGTATGGGCGGAGCCGATATCATTAACAGCGATCAGATCAAGATTTTTATTCTTCAGTTTCCTCTCTCCCTCCGCCGCATGATTCCTGCTCTCAGCGGCAAAGCCGACAAGCAGGAATCCTTCCTTCTCCTTCATCTCTCCAAGCTCTTTTAAGATATCAGTGGTCTGCTCAAGGGGCAGCAACAGATCAGCCTGCTCCTTCTTCACCTTGTCGGCAGACTTTGTTACAGGTCTGAAATCACTCACCGCTGCCGCCTTGACAATCACTGATGCGCCATGGGAATGGGCCAGCACGGCCTCATACATCTCGCGGGCCGTCTCCACCCGCAGGCAGCAGACATCAGGCGGCAGGGAAAGCGCTGTCGGTCCGGTAATAAGAGTCACCTCGGCCCCGCGCCTCCTGGCAGTCCTGGCTAGGCTGTAGCCCATCTTCCCTGATGAACGATTGCTCAAGAATCTGGCAGGATCAAGGGGTTCACGGGTTGAACCGGCAGTAATCAATATTTTTTCAGCGGCCAGATCAGGCACTGCCAGGAGCTGAAGCATCACCTCCTGTGCTAACTCCCATTCCGGCAGGCGACCAGGCCCTTCCTCTTTGCAGGCCATGCGGCCGCTCTCAGGAGTAAGAATCCGATAGCCAAGCATTTTCAGTTTTTCGATGTTTTCCTGAACGGCTGGATGGCAGTACATCTGGCTGTTCATGGCCGGACAGACAAGCACCTGCGCCCTGGAAGCCAGGACCGTGCACGTGAGCAGATCATCGGCTAGGCCATGCGCCAGACGGGCAATGGTATGGGCCGTGGCCGGGGCAATAACAAGAAGATC
>JANZPQ010000159.1:0-2919 GCA_038040945.1 Desulfobulbaceae bacterium
CAGGTGGGCTGGAATACCCGTCTGGTTCCTTTTGGCCAGAGCTATACCACGGCTGTCTTTGCCATCGGTTTTGCCTGTCGTGTGGCCATGGCCTTTGGCGGAATCAAGCCTGGCGATTATAAAGGCAATCTGCTCTACAATAAAGATCGTACCTTTGCCTTCGTCATGGCCTTTGGGCCAGTCAGTGATGAGTGGTATGCCAATGCCGCCGGTGCTATCAACTGGGGTTTCCCGACTATTTCTGATTATGATATCCCTGAGGTGCTGCCTACCGGCATCTGTACCTACGAGCATGTTGTCTCCAATATCCCCCATGACGAGATCGTCCAGAAGGCCATTGAAGTGCGCGGCCTGAAGGTGAATGTCACTAAGATTGACATCCCTATGGCCTTCGGTCCTGCCTTTGAGGGTGAACGAGTGCGTAAGGATGAGCTGTTCATGGAGTGCGGCGGCGGTCGGACACCAGGCGTTGAGGTACTGATTTCCAAAAATATGGACGAGATCGAGGATGGTCTGGTCACCCTCGAAGGACCTGATATCTGTGATATCGTCCAGGGTCAGAACCTGCCTCTGGGCATCCTGGTTGAGGTGGCTGGTCGTCAGATGCAGTCTGATTTTGAACCGATCCTGGAACGTCAGTTCCATCATCTGATCAACTATATCCAGGGCATCATGCACATGGGCCAGCGCAATATCATGTGGGTGAGGATCGGCAAGGCTGCAGTTGAAAAGGGTTTATCCTTCAAACATCTTGGTATTGTTCTCCATGGCAAGCTGCATCAGGAGTTTGGCGCCATCGTTGATAAGATCCAGGTGAAGCTCTACACCGTTGAAGATAAGGTGCGGGAGGTCATGGCCTTGGCCTCCTCTGTTTATACCGAACGTGATCTGCGTCTGGGAGCCATGACCGATGAGACTGAGGATGTGTTTTATTCCTGTACTCTGTGCCAATCCTTTGCTCCGAGCCATGTCTGTGTTATCACCCCTGAGCGTATCGGGATGTGTGGTGCCTATAACTGGCTGGACGGTAAGGCCTCTTATCAGATCAACCCGACCGGCCCCAACCAGCCCATTGAGAAAGGTGAATGTATTGACCCTGATAATGGCTATTACGTTGGAATCACTGAGTTTGTGAATCAGGCATCCCGGGGCGCAGTCCCTGAGGTCAGCTGCTATTCCCTGATGAACAACCCGATGACGGCCTGCGGTTGTTTTGAGGCCATTGCCGCCATGCTGCCCACCTGTAACGGAATCATGGTTGTAAACCGTGACTTTGTTGGAATGACCCCATCGGGGATGAAGTTTACCAGTCTTGCCGGTATGGCCGGTGGCGGTAATCAGACTCCCGGTTTCATGGGCGTCAGCAAGCATTATATGACCAGTAACAAGCTGTTCAAGGCCGAGGGTGGCCTCAAACGTGTGGTCTGGATGCCCAAGATGATGAAGGATGAGATCAGCGACAAATTGAAAGAGGTATGTAAGAATATCGGAATGCCTGAGTTGTATGACATGATTGCCACTGAAGAACAGGGGACCACAGAAGAGGAGATCCTTAAATTCCTCAAGGAAAAAGGGCATCCGGCGCTGGAGATGGAAGCGGCTGTATAGAAGCCGTTACTCAGTGAGTATGGCTGTTTCTGCTCATTTAGTTTACGGATTCTTATGCCGCTCCCCAAGAAACAGCCAATGTTTTCCGGCTGTTTCTTGGAGTGGCGTCTAGCAGATAAGATAGAAAGTCCAATTACTGATTTTTTTAGTGAATTGAGGAAAGTATATCGCTTTTCAACTCACTATGACTTAATTTTTTTGTTGATACAACTGGAGGATATTATCATGGCTTTAACCGGCATTCAAATTCTCAAGATGCTGCCTAAAAAGAACTGCGGTGAGTGCAGCATCCCTACCTGCCTGGCCTTTGCCATGAAGGTTGCGGCTGGTCAGGTAGAAATTGATACCTGCCCCTATGTCAGTGATGAGGCCAAGGCCATGATAGGGGAGGCTTCTGCTCCACCTATTCGCACCTTGAAGCTGGGTTGCGGTGATGATGCCTTTACCGTGGGCGGCGAGACCTGTATGTACCGGCATGAAAAACGTTTCGTCAATCCCACTGGTATTGCAGTGCTGGTGACAACGGACATGGACGAGGCTGGTGTCAGTGGCCGGATTGAGCGTTTTAATCAGTTTGTCTATGAACGTGTTGGCGTGATCATGAAGGCCGAGCTCGTAGCCGTCAAAGACAGTAAGAATGACGAGGCCTCTTTTACTGCCCTGGTGCAAAAGGTCCTTGATGGCTCCAGTCGTGCCGCGCTCATCCTGATCAGTGAAACGCCTTCCCATCTTGCTGCCGCTGCCAAACTCTGTGGTACGCGTATCCCGCTGCTCTATGGCGCCACCGCTGAGAATGCCGATGCCATGATTCAGGTTGCCAAGGATTTTTCGGCGCCAGTTGCGGTCAAGGGCACAACCATTGATAATTGTATCGATGTGACCAATACCCTGCTGGCCGCTGGCCTGAAAGATCTGGCCATTGATACCGGTGCCAGAACGTTGCGTGCTGCCTTTGAAGATAATGTCGTGGCCAGAAGATCTGCAGTGAAGGCTAAATTCAAGCCTCTCGGATTTCCGACCCTGACCTTTCCCTGTGAGATGAGTGATGATCCGATGATGGAGGCGATGATAGCCTCCATCCTGATTGCCAAGTACGCAGGCATCATTGTCCTTTCTGACCTGCAGGGTGATATCCTCTTCCCACTGCTGCTTGAGCGGATGAATATTTTCACTGATCCGCAGCGACCAATGGTTGTGACCCAGGATGTCTATCCTCTGACCGGTCCCGGCGAGGATTCTCCTGTGGTTATCACCTGTAACTTCTCTCTTACCTATTTTATTGTTTCCGGTGAGATCGAGGGATCCAAGGTA
>JANZPQ010000160.1:0-5144 GCA_038040945.1 Desulfobulbaceae bacterium
TCAGGCGGAAACGCAACGAAAAGGCGCCAATCCACTGGCGCGACACAGACATTCAAGTTGAAGGCCAGGCCTTCATTCAAGTTGAAGGCCAGGCCGTGGCTGAACTCCAGAAGCTCTTTCTGGACACCTGGCTGCAGCAGAAGGGACCGATGCTTTTCGGACAGAACTCTTTCCCTGATCTGAAGACAGAGGGTCATTCCCTGGTGCAAGTGATCGGCAGCACGCCGGGACAGGACAACAGGATCCCTTTTATTATGTATGTATCGGCCATCACTTTTGCCGAGCATTCGATTCACATGACGAATTCCTATTTCATCCCTGACGACCAGATATTAAAGGCCCTTACTGATGCAGCTGAGCGAGGTGTTGATGTAAAGATCATTCTCCCTGGGATCACCGATTCGAAGGTGGCATTACATGCCCAGAGGGAGCATTATTCCGAGCTGTTGCAGGCGGGAGTGAAGTTATACGAGCACAGCACGTCCCTGCTGCATGCAAAAACTGCGGTGATTGACAGGGTCTGGTCAACCGTCGGCTCAACCAACATGGATTTTTTGAGTTTATTAAGCAACGACGAGGTAAATGCGGCTATCCTGAGCAAGGAGTTTGCTGTCGAAATGGAGGAGATGCATGCTCAAGGTTCCGGCGAACTGGTGCGATATCGTGTCCCTCCATCCCAATGTCAAGGCCTGCACCTCGAGTGACTTGTCTGGCGCATGGCTGCTGACTTTTTACCTCGGCAGCAAAGGGTATCAGCCTCCGGAAGATACGCGCCAAGTCATTTACCGCTACCGGTACGTTGATCCGCAGCCAGGATATCTGGACATCACCCTTAATGCTGATACTGGACCCTTCGGCACGAAGGACCACAAGATGAGGTTCGAGGCGTTACCGCTTGATGGGCAAAGGACTTTTGTCCATGTCAGTTATGCATACAGCGACAGTGCTGCGCTTCGCCTTGTGACAAAAATCTATTTTGCGACGCTCGGTCGGGGCAAGGTCGGGTTTACGGTGACCGGAACAGACAGAAACGGCGCCCCCGTCTATATCGGCGGACCGCGCGGCGCAGTGGAGCGCAGTGCGGTCCGCTACTATTTCGCAATCCAGTCCTTTATGAATAGCTTACGCTATCCCGAAGAAAGTCGTTTCCGGATGAGAATCAGCGAGTGGTACGACCTCACGAGCCGCTACAGACAGCAGCTCTTTGATCTGGACAAGAAGGACTACCTCACATTCAAGACAACAGAGCACAAGAACCAGATAATGCTCCAGCAACAGATCGGGAAGGGTCTTCAGTGAGGACCAGGATACTCCAAGCCTGTTATGCCGCACGAAGAAGAGGCACAAGGTTCAAAGGTCTGTTTAAGACTGGAGTGTAGGGGAAGGGGCCACACAAGGCCTTTTTCTTTCCCATAATGCAGCGCTGTTGCTAATAAATTCAGGACGCTTCAAACTTTCTTGATAAATCCGACCAAAAACAGCAACGCCACGGCTCCTACAGTAGCTATCACTATTGAGCCGATTATACCACCAGAGGCCATTGCCAGCATCCTGAGCAAGAAGCCACCTACAACCCCACCGATAATACCAATAAGAATGTTACCCAGGAGACCAAAGCCCCTACCTTTCATAATTATTCCAGACAGCCAACCCGCCACTGCTCCGGTTGCGATAAAAATTAACAAGCCTCTGACGTCCATTGTTTTTCCTCAAAGTTATTAGCTTTTATTGCTTCCGAAAAGCAGAAGCACACCGCCAATCACTATCGCCCCTACCCCAGCCCAGACCGGGACATTGACAGTCTGTGTTTCCTTTACTGACAGCTCGATCGGTCCCAGCTTGGCCGTTTGGGTATCCTTGGTGTAGCTGAAACTACCATATGCCAACCCCAGGGTGCCGGCCAGGATCAGCGCGATTGCCACACTCTTGACTGCGTTCATTTCCTCTCCTTCTATTAAAAAATCCTTGATTCCCCACCACGAGCAAGCGATTGCTCTGCCAAGGAGCCCCGCGGGATTGAACCATTCCAGGGTTGTTACAGACGTCGACCTTGAATGACACGAATCAGAATCACCACGACCGCGATGACCAAGAGGGCATGAATGAATCCGCCCATGGTGTACGAGCTGACAAAACCCAGAATCCAGAGAATAACCAAGACGACGGCAATGGTCTCGAGCATTTTGTTTCTCCTTTTACCATAAATCGACGGATCGGAAATCTGCAGTCCACTTCCGCCTAAAATCAAAAGTTGAAGACTGACGCCCCGTTGCCTGGGACGTCAGCCTTCAACGCAAAGTTAGATTACTGCTTACTTTCACATTTACAGCCTGTCAGTTCCTGCCGACGGACGGCTATGGCCATCGCCCTTGGACAGGATATCTGGGGGCCGAGGCACCGTCACTTAAGCCGCATGTCGTTCTTGACCGATTTCACCCCCGCGACCCCACGAGCGACCTCAACCGCCCTGTTGATGTCGGCCTGGGAATTAACAAAACCGCTCAGTTGAACGACCCCTTTGAAGGTTTCAACGTTGATCTCGGTTACTTTCAGGGCGGGGTCATGGAGAATTGCGGCCTTTACCTTTGTGGTGATAACAGTGTCATCGACATATTCCCCGGTCCCCGCATGCTTTTTCGTAGATGCACAACCCAGAAAAAAAGCCAATAGAATGATCAGGCAAAAAGCGGAAAAAATCTTCGATTGTTTCATGAACAGTCCCTCCAAATGAATAATGAAACTCAATACCCCTCAATGCTGAATACACCAAGGGTGCCTTTGACATCAGATATTACGTTGTCAATATCTGGATTTTTCCTCTTCTTGGTCATCGGACACCTCATCGTGGGGGGCTAAGCCACTTTTAAGAAAGTGACCACTTTTAGATTGCCACCACAATTTCAAATAGTCAAATTTTGAGATGCTGTTATAGGAAATAAATAAACTGGCCGTTTTTTTCTTGGCCACGGCGCATCAACGTGGAATGTGCCTTCCCAGGTTGGAACGTGGGAACAACGACAGACAAGAAAGATCTTGTTGCTATCGCTCTTTCAGCGGATGAATAAGCGCCGCAACCTGTTCCAGTCCCTTGACAAAGGTCATGGGCGAGGGGCTGCAGATGAGATCCGGGTCGACGATAAAGATCTGCCTGTTCTGCACGGCAGAGATGGGCTTAAAGCGCTGCCACTTCTCCTTTTCTCCGGCGCCTGTGCCCCCATCGCTGCCCATGAAGGCGATAATGATCACATCAGGGTTCTGGGCAGTCACCTTTTCATAGTCATAGCGGCCATTCTTCTGACCGGCAGCGATGTTGATGCCGCCGGCCAGCACGATAAAGTCATTGGTAAAGGAATCTTCCACCGAGGCAAAGAGGGGATGAGCACCGACCTGCAGGAACACCTTCTTTTTAGCAAGGCCTTTGACCCGCTGCTGGATGGCCCGGACTTCCTTTTGCGCTTCAGCAATGATCTTGCCGGCCTTCTCCTCAAGCCCAAGGAGCTTCCCCAGTTGCAGAAACTGTTCGCAGATCGCCTCAAAATCCGGCGGCTGCGCAAAATGAACCACCCGCGCCCCGGAGGCTGCCAATTGGGCCACCTGCTGCGGACTGGTGAGACCGGTGGCCAGGATCAGATCCGGCTGCAAGCCCACTATCTGTTCGATATTGAGCTGCATCACCGAACCGATTTTCACCTTGTCACGGGCCGCTTCAGGATGAACGCAATAGCTGGTATTGGCCACCAGACGATCCCCCGCCCCCAGCAGAAAGACATTCTCGGTGTTGATCGGCCCGAGTGAGACAATCCGCCGGGGGAACTGCTTTTCTTGACTACAAGCAGATTCTGGAAATAAACCAAACACCACTGTCAACAATAATCCCACTATCAAAAAGACAAGTCTCGTCATTACCACAACTGTTTTTATGTTTTTTTACAGAATAAAATAGGCATGTTACCTATCAGAGACACAAGGTTTTGTTGCTTTTCGGAAAGGCGCCACTCAGGCTGACAAAGGCAGAACGGCCGGGCTTGGGATAGCCCTTGACATAGGCCTACTCCTCATACGTATTCAGCCAGGTCATATCGATAAAGGGGCGGATCTCCCTGGCCCAGCCAAACTTTTTGACCCCCAGCCCATGCTGCCGACAATATTCGGCCTGACCCAGCCCGCTCTGTCGCCATGACACAACATGCCCCAGCCAATATTGACTCCCCTGCCTACTCCCGACTTGATCGTTGTTTTTCATCACTGTCTCCATTGGAAGATTTTCAGCAGAAATACCGTAAGATGAAGAACATTCCTTATCTACCAGCAGGAGACATACGTCTCAAGAAGATTGGAGAATTGATGGTCTCGTAAAAAAACTCAAACACCTTGCCATGATCTGAAACTATCTGCTATAATAAATAACTTTGTTAATATACACTATATGAGAGCGATACACTCTGCATGCAAAATTTTATTACCACCTTCAAGACCATCCTGCAGGTCTCCTTTCTGCGTAACATCCTGATTACCTGGATCATTATCGCCGTTAGCCTCCCCCTGTACGTGCGGTACTACAGCTACCCCAACTTCCAGAAAACACTGATCAATTTCACCGAGAGAGAAGCGAGCCTCCTGGCCAATCACCTGAGCCGGGATCTGACAGGCAATAACGAAAAGCAACTCAGCCTGCCGCCCGAATTTCTTCACGGATTGGAAGAGGCATTCAAAGATTTTCACCTGGAAAAAATCAAAATATTTGACGCCACCGGCCTTGTCATCCACTCAACTACAGCCGCTGACTTGGGCACGATCAATACCCATCCCTATTTTCACGAGATCGTGGCCAAGGGGCGGCCCTACACCAAGTTGGTCAGCAAGGACAAAAAGACCCTGGAAGGCCGGAAAATGACCGTGGACGTGGCAGAGAGCTACCAGCCGATCATGGCCAACGGCCGTTTTCACGGGGCCTTTGAAATCTATTACGACATCAGCTCCCAGCACCAGGAACTCAAAAAAACCATCGACAGACAGACAAACAATCTCGGGATCGGCACCATCATCGCCCTGCTCAGCGGCCTGTTTGCCCTCTACCAGGCGGCCAGAATCACCCGTAACCGCGACCAGATCCGTGAGGCCCTGCAGGCAAACGAGGAGCGGCT
>JANZPQ010000161.1:0-4407 GCA_038040945.1 Desulfobulbaceae bacterium
CTTACAGCTCCAATATGGATTTCATTATCCCCCGCATGATCCAGGCGGCCAGGGACCTCAACCCTTTTTCCAAAACCAGGCTTCTTCCAGGTATTGAACTGACCCATGTCCCCCCTGCCCTTATCGGACCTATGACCCGCAAGGCCAGAGAATTAGGAGCGCAGGTGGTAGTAGTACATGGTGAAACCATTGTTGAGCCCGTTGCGCCCGGCACCAATATGGCGGCCATTGAGGCAGGAGTTGATGTCCTGTCACATCCCGGGTTCTTGAGCGAAGCGGAAGCGCTCCTGGCGGCTAAAAATGGGGTTTTTCTTGAACTTTCAGGACGGAAAGGACATTCGCTGACCAATGGTCATGTGGCGAAGGTGGCCTTAAGGGCCGGTGCCAGACTTGTGGTTAATGCCGATGCCCATACCCCGGGAGATTTTCTCAGCGCTGACATGGCCCGAATGGTGGCCCTCGGAGCCGGTCTCAGTGAAGAGGAATACAAACAATTACAGATAAATATCAATGCCTTTGTCGATGGATTGCCTGAGATAAAATAAAGGCAGAAAGAGAAATCGGAAACTGTTCTACTGAACGAATTCAACGTTCTCCGCATCCTTTCCTCCTCTTTTTTCACTCCTTGTCTTTTCCTTCTTCTTCCCCTTCCCTTCCACCTTGAGGGGCGGGGGCATCTTGTACTGCATCGACCAGGCCAAGCAGAGTCATATTCTGTTTCTGGGGTTTTGGTGCTGCCTTACCGGTGGAATCTGTCACCCTTCGCACCACCCTGGGAGAGATCCGCTTCCCCTTCGCGCTCGGATTCTTGAGCAGATACTCATCAAAATAGACCTCCAGGATATTGCTCTTTGCCCGTGGAGAAGGCGCGAGACTGACATGGGCGCTTGTCCCCTCACCCATCAGCAACAGGAGAATCCTTGAACGTTTGTCTTCAGGAAAGAGCCGGTACTCTTTTTCCAGGATAAATTTAGGGGTGGTGAAGCGTTTGGCATAGGTCAGATTCTCCTGACCATCCCGGTAGAGGATATTGAATGTCAGGCCCTCTTCCACAACCCCGATCCAGGCCAGTTCGTGGCCGACAAAGAGTTTGTCGGTCACCGGAATCACCTTGTAGGCACCGTCACTGAAGATCAATAAGAGCCGGTCATACTCGGAGCAGTTGAGGGTAAAATCCTGCTTTTCATCTTCGGCCCTGATGTTGTGCCCCAGAAAGCCAGTGCCCCGCTGGTAACCAACCACCAGATTGGCCAGAGCCGCACTTCGGGCGCTCACCTCCTCAAACTGACAGAGCTCTGTCTGCCGCGGGTAGAGATGACCATATTTCTTCAGCAGGTCGCCAAGAAAGGAGATGGTGTAGCCGACCATATCCTTGAGATGATGACTGATCGTCTTGATGTCGCTGCGGATCTCCTTGATTTCTTTCTGCTGTTTATTGATATCGTAGCGGGAGATACGCTTGATCCTGATTTCGAGTAAGCGCTCTATGTCCTCGTTGGTGACTGGCCGCAGAAGTTCTGCAGTAAAGGGTTGCAAAGCAATGTCAACGCTCTGAACTACAGCCTTGTAGCTTGTCTCCTCTTCAATCTTTTTATAAAGCCGCTCTTCGATGAAAATCTGCTCCAGAAGCCGGGCGTGCAGTTTTTCCTGGAGCCTGGAGAGGTCGATTTCCAGCTCTCTGGTCAGGTCGTGGACAAGTTTCTGGGTGTTGTGCTCCAGGACCTCCTCAACTGTACAGGTCAGCGGGGTGTTGTCTTTAATAAGGGTAAGATTGGGGGTGATGGCAACCTCACAATCGGTAAAGGCATAGAGGGCCTCAATGGTTTCTTTGGCATACACCCCGCGGGCCAGGTTGATCTCAACCTCAACATTTTCGGCTGTATAATCATTAATGGAGAGGATTTTTATTTTTCCAGCCTTGGCCGCCTTCTCGACGGATTCTATCAGTGACTGGGTGTTTGTCCCATGGGGGATATCCTTGATGATAATGGTCTTTTCGTTCAGTTCCTCGATCCTGGCCCGACAGCGGATCCGGCCATTGCCATGGTCGTAGTGGGAGACATCCACCAGCCCCTTCTTCTGAAAATCAGGGTAAAGGGTGACCTGCTCATGGCGAAGAATCTTGATCTGGGCTTCAAGGAGTTCACAGAAATTATGAGGCATGATCTTGGTGGCCATACCAACCGCGATCCCGTCAGCCCCGAGCAGCAGGAGCAGGGGAATCTTGGCCGGCAGGGTTACCGGCTCCAGCATCCTGCTGTCATACGACTCAACAAACTCGGTCAGGTCCTTGTTAAAAAGGATCTCAAGTGCCAGTGGTGTCAGACGGCATTCAATATATCGGGCGGCCGAGGCCTGATCGCCGGTATAGATATTACCAAAATTCCCCTGCCGCTCAATCAGGTATTCCTTGTTGGCAAGGTTCACCAAGGCTGAAAAGATAGAGGCATCACCATGAGGATGGAGCTTCATGGTCTCGCCCACCACATTGGCCACCTTGTGGAAGCGGCCGTCGTCCATGTTGAACAAGGTCTGGAGGATGCGGCGCTGCACCGGCTTCAGGCCATCGTGGATGTCGGGAATGGCCCGCTCCCTGATGACGTAGGAGGAATATTCAAGAAAATTCTGTTCAAACAGGTGATGAAGTCTTCCGTACTGTGAGTTCATAAAAAAGTTAAACCTTGAATGCTCTAGCTTGGGATTGAGAGGTCGGGTTGGCGTAGCGGAAACCCAACTCTTGTTTTAATTGTTGGCCGGGTTGGAACTAGATCTTTGCCACCAGGTGCTCCATGATATACTGCTTGCGTTCCGGCGTATTTTTACCCATGTAAAAGGAGAGAATCTTGCTCACCTCACTGACTGTCCCCATGTTGACCTGCTGGAGGCGGATATCAGGACCGATGAACTGTTTAAACTCCTTGGGTGAGATCTCGCCCAGTCCTTTAAAGCGGGTCATCTCCACGTTGCCGGCCTTGGCGCCTGTCCCTTTCAGTTTCTTAACGGCAATAACTTTTTCCTTTTCAGAATAGCAGTAAAATGTCTCTTTCTTGTTGCGGACACGAAACAGCGGAGTCTCCAGGATATAAACAAAGCCAAGCTTTACCAGTGGCTCAAAGTAGTGGAGAAAGAAGGTCAAAAGCAGATTTCTGATATGCAGCCCGTCGACATCGGCATCGGTTGCCAGGATCACCTTGTCAAAACGAAGATCAGCAATGGACTCTTCAATGTCGAGTGCCCGCATCAGCGAATACATCTCTTCATTCTTGTACAAGAGTGCCAGTTTCTGCCCCAGGACATTCATGGGCTTGCCCTTGAGTGAGAAGACCGCCTGGGTAAGTGGATCCCTGGAAGAAACAATGGACCCTGCCGCGGACTGGCCTTCGGTGATAAAGACCATGTTGTCATGACCTTCAGGCGATGGTTTCTTCCGCGATGGATGATGCTTGCAGTCTTTCAACTGGGGGATTTTAAAAGATATTTTCTTCTATTACGCCTTTGCTTCCAGGCGCACGCTCTGCAGTTCCTTCCTGACCTTTTCGTTACGCTGGATCTTCTCCAGCAGCCTTTCTGCGACCTCACTATTTTTATAGAGGGCGCTGGAGACCGCGTCTTTCACCGTGTTCACGATCCAAGAACGAATGTCGCTGTTGCCCAATTTGTTCTTGGTCTGTGATTCAAAAAGCGGGTCTTTGATCTTGATTGCCAGAGTTCCAACAATGCCGTCGCGCACATCCTGTCCGACAAATTTTTTATTGGAAAACTCATTGACCCCTTTGAGGATTCCCTCGCGGAAGGCGGAAAGATGGGTACCTCCTTCGCTTGTATAGGTGCCGTTAACAAAGGAGTAATAGGTGTCACCATATCCATCGGTATGGGCAAAACAGAATTCCAGGGTCGCATCTCGGTAATAGATAGGCTCATAGATATCCTGCTCGTCCAGCTCCTTGGCCAGCAGATCAAGAAGGCCATTGGCGGAATAATAGCAGGTCTTGTCCAGATACAATTTCAGCCCGGCATTCAGATAGGCGTAACGCCAGAGGCGCTCTTCGATAAATCCGGGATCAAAGGTATAGTCCTGGAACATCTCGCGGTCAGGGATAAATTCAACCAGGGTCCCATTGGGTTCACTGCTCGCACCCTCTTCCTGGCTGCTCAACACCCCTTTGGCAAAAACCGCACTGGCAAATTTCCCGTCACGAAAGGCCGTGACCTTGAAATGCGACGACATAGCGTTCACAGCTTTAGTACCCACACCGTTCAGGCCAACAGAAAACTGAAAGACCTCAGTGTTGTATTTGGCACCGGTATTAATGGTAGAGACACAGTCAACAATCTTACCCAGTGGAATGCCGCGACCAAAGTCACGAACCGTAACCATCCCATCCTCGCCAACATGGATATTGACCC
>JANZPQ010000162.1:0-13160 GCA_038040945.1 Desulfobulbaceae bacterium
ATTACAGAGGACCGCACTCCGCAGACATTCAAACAGGGCGGGATGGGCAGTGACATCAACGACAGCGTCTCCTGCATGAATCTGCCCGGCATAAGGGTTATAGCCGCCTCCGCTCACCTCATACCAGGAGCCTCCGGCCATTATCTCTTTCACGGTCATCTGGTTTTCGGTCAGAGTACCAGTTTTATCCGAGCAGATGACCGAAGTGCTGCCAAGTGTCTCCACCGCCGGAAGTTTACGAATGATGGCATTTTTACGCGCCATTCTCGATACACCGATGGCAAGCGTTATAGTCACTGCCGCCGGCAGTCCTTCTGGGATGGCACCGACTGCCAGGGCAACAGCCGCCATGAACATGTCAAAAAGTGGCTGGCCGCGGAGGAGTCCCACGCCAACGGTGATCACCGCCAGACCCAGGATCGCATAGAGCAGGATATGGCTGAAATGATCTATCTTGCGGGTAAGGGGCGTGGCCAGATCCTGGGCCGATGAGATGAGCCGGGAGATACGGCCCACTTCGCTGTGATCACCGGTGGCCGTGACAATGCCCGTACCCTGACCGTAGGTGACCAGGGTTGAGCCGTAGGCCATGTTTTTTCGATCGGCCAGACCCGTGTCATGGACCAGCTGGTTCACCGATTTCTGTACCGGCACCGACTCACCGGTAAGCGCCGATTCGTCGATCTGCAGATCACGTATCTGAAAAAAGCGCATGTCGGCCGGCACCTTGTCGCCGCTCTGCAGAAAAACAATATCGCCAGGCACCAGATCGATTGAAGAGATGCGCGTTTTCTCTCCCTGGCGCAACACCGTGGCCTCGCTGGTCATGGTCTTGGCCAGGGCAGCCAGGGCATTAACCGCCTTGGCCTCCTGGATAAAACCGATGATGGCATTCACCAGCACCACCCCGAAGATCACCCCGGAATCGACCCATTCCTGAAGCACAGCGGTGACAAGGCCTGAGGCGATCAGGATATAGATCAAGGGCTGATGAAACTGCAGCACAAAGCGCAGCCATGGCCCTTTTCCCTTCTTGCTGCTGATCGTGTTGGGGCCGTACTGCTCCCTGCGGTGCTTGACTTCAAACAGGTCAAGACCTTTTTCCGTATCCCCTTGCAGCAGCTCCGCCACTTCATCCATGGGCAGATGATGCCAGTGCTTGCTCATTAAATCATCCATGCCTTACTCCTTGAATTTCGTCGAGTTTTTGTTGGTTATTTCAGTTGTGCAGCCAGCCGTTCCGCTCTTTTACCCGGCGCAGGATGGCTTGACAGAAAAGAATGGTTATTGCCCAAGGCAGCAAGTTTTCTCAGGGCGGAAATGGCTGCCTTGGGCTCATGCCCGGTATCTATGAGAAAAACAAGGCCGTAATCATCTGCCTCTCTCTCTTCTTTTTGAGAGAACTGGGCATTCAACAGTTTTTCGGCAAAGCAGCCGATCTGAGAGCGGGCAATGTCACCGACCTCATTATTCATGGATGCGGCACCTTTGCGGACCGCCTGGCCTGCATAAGCAAGCCGTATCTTCTTGCGGACATGATCCTTCATCACATGCCCCACCTCATGACCAATGACAAAAAGCAGCTCCCCATCATCCATCATATCCATCAGTCCACTGTAGATACGGATTGTGCCGTCAGCCATGGCAAAGGCATTTATCTCAGGGATTTCGTACACCTTGAAATTAAAGACAAGGCCATCCTGTTTAACATGCTGGTCAGTGAGCTTTTTTAACCGCTGTGAGTATTTGTTTTCATGGGCGGCAATCTTGTTTTGCCTGTCCGAAAACTGTGCGGTCTGTGCTGCCAGCTCCCTGACCGTTTCATCGGAGAGCCGAACGGCCTTGACCGCATCGATGCCCGCCTCAGTGGCAAGAAACAGATCAAAATCTTCACAGCCACAGGTCAACAGAGACAGGCAGAGCAGAAAGAGTAGTGTTAGTCGCTTCATGCTTGATGTGTCTGCTGATCCGCGTCCCTTATTTATCTTCAATGGCCTGGATTTCCCCGGATGACGCCTTACTGAACAGTCTGAACTTTTCCATCTTTCAGACTGATTATTCGTTCCGCTCGCCCTGCGAGATCATTGTTATGGGTGACCATGACTATAGTCAGACCACTGGAATGGAGTGATTTAAGAAGATCGAATATTTTCTCACTGTTTTCGGTGTCAAGATTACCAGTGGGCTCATCGGCAAAAATAACCTCCGGATCATTAACCATGGCCCTGGCAATGGCAACCCGCTGCATCTCTCCGCCACTGAGCTGATTAGGTTTGTGTTCCTGTCGATTTGAAAGTCCCACCAGCTCAAGGAGTGACATGATTTTTTTCTTATTTATTTTCTTCCTGCCAAAAAGTAGTGGGAGGGTCACATTCTCAAAGACAGTAAGCCCTGGGATGAGATAAAATTGCTGAAATACAAAACCAATTTTATCTCTTCTGATCTGAACAAGTTTAGACTCAGGCAGGTTCTCAACTTCAACACCGTCTATCTTCATTACGCCCCGTGATGGTTGGTCAAGACAACCCAGAATATGCAGCATAGTTGTCTTACCGGAACCCGAAGGGCCGACAATTGCAATGAGTTCCCCACTCTCAATGCTAAGATCAATACCTCTGAGGGCATGGACTTTTTCAGATCCCCTGATGTACTCTTTTTCTATTCCGTGAAGTTCTATCATCCTTTTATTGCCTCAATGGGATTTATTTTTGATGCCTTCCATGCCGGATACCCGCCAGACAATACCCCGATAACCAGAGAAAAGACGACACAAAGCACGGCAAGCCAAGGATCGAATTGAATCATCTTACCAGATGGTACATAAGGCATGACACTGCGGACAAATCCTTCAATAATCCCGGCGGCAATCGTGGACAGGACTATTCCAACAATGCCGGCGACAGAGGTCAACAGCACGGTTTCCTTAATAATTATGCGAAAAATGTCAAGCCTTGAGGCACCGATGGCCCGCATCATGCCGATCTCCTGGGTCCGTTCAAAGACGGCCATCAAAATGGAGTTCATGACACCCACCGCGCTGATCAGCACAGCAATGACAGCAATAGACAGGCTCAGGATCTTGGCGGAATTAGCCAGACTGGCAAGGCTGCGCATCACTTCGTTCATAGTGACGATCTGAATACCGGGGACCTTCATGGAAAGGGCCTCGGTTATTTCTTCGATTCGTTCAGGTCTTGAAACCTTGACACCGATGGCTGTCAAACCGTCCGTCTTTTCCAGAATTTCCTGAAGGGCCATGATGGGCATGTAGATAAAGGCATCATCCTGACTGCCTGTCTGTTTGACAATTGCGCTGATAGTGAAATCACGCTCGCCGTACTGGACCTTATCACCCACCTTGACACCATCATGGTCTGCAACTGCGGAGCCGATGATCACACCGTCAGCGGTGGTTGGTACCGTCCCGTCAAGTTTCCAGGTTGTTTTTATGGCAGTGACATGCGACATCTCCAGACCATGGACCAGGTCAAGCCGATCTTTGGCCCTGTTTGGCAGCTGGGTAATCAGCATTGGCGAGGCAAAAGCGACATCTGGAATGCCTTTGATCTCATCTATAATATCACTCTTGATGAATTTAGGAGTCACAGCACCATGCAGTACCAAGGATGCCACCTCATGTGGGCAGCCCGCAGGGACGATCATAAAATGCAGCCCTGTTTTATTTATTTCTTCAGTAAGACCTCTTTCAAAACCTCTGTTGAATGAGATTATTGAAAAAAGAACCGCCACTGAGCTGGCTATTCCAACCAGGGTCAGTATGCTGCGCACCTTATGTCTCAGCAGATTATTAAAAGCGAGTTTCATGAATTCCATCAAAGCACCTCCGCGCCTTGTGCAATAATCTGATACCCGTCTTTCGCTTGTTGAATCGTGCCGGTGACTTTTGCCTTCTTGCCAATAGCGGCTGGCAAGGTAAAGTTTGCTGGCTTAAGGTTGACAAACATACGACCAGTTTCATCCTCCATAAAGTACCAGCATTTGTCAGGCGAACCGCACTGACTAAGAATCGTACCCTCCAGGCTTACGACCTTGCCCTGAAGTGACTTATCTAAGTAGGCATCTTTAACCTTGATAATGGGAGCCTGCGGATCAATACCGGACCCGTATGTATTGCCCGCATCTCCACCCTCTCCGGAACAGGCCGTAGTCAGAAGCAGAATCAACAGGAGTAAAAAAAAGTTTTTCATGCATTACCTCGTTCATAGTTATTGGTCCATATGGTACCGACAGTGCAATCTTTGGCAGCCAGAATGGTTGCCAGTTTAAAAAAAACACCTCTCAAATACCTCATACCGTCATCTTTATGGTTCATGAATGAAAATTTCGCAGCACTGCTTAAAAAATTGACAACTTGAGGATAACACAAAAACCTGGTACAAAAGTTACAATTCAACTGCAGGTCAAATTACAACTTTCCCAACAAAGACAATACGATACATAGAGAAAAATGTTCAGCCGTTCAAGTTCTACTGGTTCTGAATGTACGCAAACAGCAGGGCCAGAAACAAAATCAGCACCCCTGTTGTCATAGTCAATATCTTCGCAAATAAAAGACGCATGTTAACCTCTCTCGCTTATGATCAGGCAAGATTAAAGAGTTCAGAATGAATCTGAGGAAGCGGTACACCCTGCCTGCGCAAGGCCTTCTCCACAAAGGCCGTCATTACTATCGGTCCGCAGAGATAATATTGATAGTGTTTAAAGCCGGAGGGTAGATGGCGGGTAAGCAGGTCATCGGTGATAAAACCGCTCTCCCCCTGCCAATCCTCGGGAGGATTGTCCAGGATATAGACAATCTTCAGATCAAGCCGACCTTTCAGGTTTTCCAGTTCCTCCTGGAAGGTAAGATCTTCCCAGGTATTATAAGCGTAAAACAACAGCAGCGAACGGCCATCACCCCGGTCCGCCAGGGTCCGCAGCATACCCATGATAGGGGCGATTCCTATGCCGCCGGCGATAAAAACGTAGTCAGAAGACGGATGGCGGTCAACACTGAAGGCGCCGTAAGGCCCGTCAAGATACGCTGTCTGCCCGGGAGAAACCTCCTTGATTCGTCTGGTGAAGTCACCCAGCTCCTTGATGGTGAGTTCGATCGTCTGTGACTGCATGGCACTTGAAGAAATGGAGAAAGGATGCTCCTTGAGGGCAAAGGGTGAGTTCCCGAGGGTCAGCCAGACAAACTGTCCCGGCTTAAAAGGAAACCCACTGTGCCCTTCCGGCCGCAGAACCAGAGTCCAGGCACGACCCCTTTCCTTCACCACCTGCTGCACCCGGTAGGGATGGCGGAGCAATAGCATAGGTTTTACCAACCGTGCATAAAGCAAAACAGCCAGGCAGCTTGCCGAAATGGCCGCCCAGAGCAGTCGTTTCCAGGGAGATGAAACGTAATTGCCAACCCCTTCAATATGGACAATAGCCAAGAGAAGGGCCGTTATGGAAAGAAGCGCATGCCAGATTCGCCAGCCATCATAATGAATCTTCAATTGCTGACGCCAGAGCGAAGTCAGCAGAAGAAGTGTCAAGGCGACGACAGAGATAACGCCGGCCAGCATATGCCAGGAAATGACGGAAGGTTGCAGCTCGCCGAGCAGCCCCGGCTCAAGAAATACCAGTATGGCGGGATGGGCTGCAATAAAGACGAAGAGCACCAGGGCAATCCAGCGGTGGAAATAATAGACCAGATCAATGCCGAAAGGTGCAGAAGGGCGCCGAAAACGGGCGGTGAGGACAAACATGGCCGCCATCATCGAGGTACCGGCAAAGCCAAGGGCAATCGAAAAATCCCACCACAACCCGCTGCCCGACGGGCCAGGGGCCAAGAGCAGGACAAACAATGGCATCAGCACCAGGCAAAGATAGACAGCAATCCAGAAAAAACCGCGCTGTACATAATTCATCTCCGCCTCCCTGCTAGATTATTTCTATGCTGTATCGCTTTCATTCTTTATGAAAAATGCAGCGCTCTTTTAGGGCAATTCATTACACAGTTCGAACAACGTAGACATTCTATACTGGGAACTTTACCAGTCCCTTCTTCTCGTTTGAATGATCCAGGATAGGTTGATATTGGACAGACTTTTTGGCATTTCTTACATTGAACACACGTATCTTCAACTGTCAGAAGATACGTGTGTCTGCTGTTTATTCCTTGAAAGGAGCCCATTGGACAGACAGTACACCATACTCGTGGCTTAAAATACAGACCAAGCCCTATGGCAATTCCTGTTGAGAGAATCCACATCATTCGAAAAACACCTCCGACTGCTTTGGAATCACCCCAAGCCATATAAAGCTGGGAAAACATGAGTGAGATCATCAGGAAAAACAATAACCAACGGAACCAGCTTGATTTAAATACAGGTAGAATTGGTTTTTTGAGACTCACCAATGACAAAAATCGTTCATGAAAAGCACCCATTGGACAAAGCCAGCCGCAATAGAATCTACCGCGTTTACTGGCAAGGACCATAAAAATAGTAATGAGACCAAGCACGATGAAACCAAGTCTGGGACAAAAGTAACCACCGACAACAACCACCGGTAGGAGTATCGCCATAAAGAGTTGACTATACTTTCTGCAGCATATCTCTTCTATTTTTGATTTTCGTTTAATTGATTTCATCTTTGTCATATTTTCTTTACGGAGGCTATTCAGGTTGTCACAATGATTTCCCTATCCGGGAGGATAGTAGACTTCTGTTTGTGTCTAGTCAATCATGGAAAAAAGAGATTGGCCGTTTTATCCGGAAGACGGTGGGCCAAGCTTATATCAATTTCATAGGGGACATCTATTTCGTCAACCACCGTGACCACTTTTTCCATTACCGGTATAATCACTGTCGCTGCCCATGAGAATTCCTACAATTGCCTTTCTGGTCAAATAATTAATCCCCTTATTGTTGTTTGATTGTGTCTTTTACAACGTTCTACTGGCAGAAGTATCCCGTTGAATACCTGGCTCTAATTCTAGATTTCTCAGCATTTTATACTGATTGTTCATTCCAACCTCATTTATTCCTGTTATTGAAACGCCATCACGATTAACATATTTTTTACTTTATCCTCGCACTCTTTTGACAGTCCCATTACTGATCATTTCCTGGAATTGGGAGAGAAGCACCTTTTCCTCTTTGTCGATAACACCGTCATCGTGCGCCAGGTTTATAATTTCCTGGTATTCGGCATGCGTTACCTCCAGATCGGAAATTGCATGACTAATAAGTGTTTTAAGACTTGTTGCAGATTGGCTTGGTCTTTTTATCGGTTGTCCTCTTTATTGTAGGTGACTGTACATTGCATTATCCGAAAAATTTTGTTGCATCGTAATATCTATTTTTATACGAAATGCCTCCATGAGTTGAAAACCCAGTTTTGATTCTGAATAAATGACTATAGACCGTATTGTTAACCGTTGATGATGTAGAATCAACATGTGTTCATGCGTAGGTGCGGCATGTTGGCCAATATTCAACCAATATGTCTCGCGACAGCATTAAAATGAACTTTCGGAGCCTCTTTTGAGACTCTCCGGGAATATCTGAAAAGATACCATTAACTCACTGTTGCCCCGGCCTCGCAGTCACGCGGGCACTGGCGCTGATAAGGGTTCTGCGCAGTTCTGCTTCAAGGGTCTCAAGCTGGAGCGCTGCCTCGGCGCGTTTCCTCCGTCCTTCATCGGCGATACTCAGGCTCTCTTCAATGGTCTCGATCAGTGAGGCATTGGCCTGCCTGACCGCATCGATATCAAAGACGCCACGCTCGATCTCGCGCCGTGCCTCGGCGTTGCCCTGCTTGAGGTTTTCGGCATTGGCCTTGAGCAATTCGTTGGTGAGATCACTGGCCGAGCGGATGGTGGCGACCGCCTCACGGGATCGGTGGATGGTCACCGCCTGAGCCAGTTGCTGCCGCCACAGGGGCAGGGTGTTGGCGGTGGTAGAGACGATCTTGTTGATCAACCCCTTATCATTCTCCTGTACCAGACGGATACTGGGCAGACTCTGCATGGCCACCTGACGAGTCAGCTTGAGATCATGCACGCGCCGCTCCAAGGCATCACGATTGGCACGCAGATCTCGCAGCTGCTGGGCCGCGACCATTGCCTCGCTCTCCGCGGCCTCACGTTCCAGGGCCGGGATGTCTTGTTCATCGAGCTGCCTCAGCTTCTCCTCTCCGGCCACAATGTAGCGTTCAAGGTGGTGAAAGTACTCCAGATTAGCGGCATAGAGGCGGTCGAGCGAAACGATATCCGTGAGCAGTTGCGTCTTGTGCCGCTCGAGCTCATCCCCGATGGCGTCGATCTGGTCGCGTACTTCTTCATAGCGCTGGAGAAACTTGGTCACCGGCCTGGTTTTACCGAGCAGACGGGCGAAGATACCGGGTTTGCGGTTGGGATCCAGACTCCCCAGATCAAAGCCCCGCACAGTGCCCAACATGCGGTTGAGTGCCTCTCCAGCAGGCCCCGTGTCCTTGTTGCGTACACCCTCCAGCATGTCGTCGGAGATGCTGGCCAGCTGCTGCTGGGCGGGGGCGCCGAAATAGAGCAGGGAGTGGCTGTCATTGAGATCAATCTCCTGGATCAGTGCATCCATCGCCGCTCGCTCCGGCAGGTCGGCCTGCTGGTAACGCACCAGTGACTTACCCTGCAGCAGGTCGATTTCAATGGTCTTGAGTTCTGTCTCGTTAATCATGGTTCGTCTTCCTCTCCTAAGGTTGCATCAATTCAGACCTTCGCGCTTGAGCTGGACCTCCAGCACTTCCATATTCACGTCAAGGTCGAGCAGGTCATTCTCCAGCAGTCGCTGTAGCTGCTGGCCGAATACCTCTTCAATGCTGACCAATACGCGACGAAAATTAGCCTCCAGTGTCTGGTTGCGGTGATTGCTATGGGCCTCGGCATAGCCGGTGACCACCCGCTGGGCGCCATCAAGATAGGTATTGAGGAATTTGCGCGCCCGGCGCAGATCCCTGGGATCACGGGCGATCTGCGCCAGAATGTCTCGCGCCAGGGCGATGATGCGGGTCAGGCGCTGGTTCATCTCCGGCTGCTTGATACGGCTACCGGCCTGCTCGATGCTGATGATCTTCTGCTCTGCCTGCTGCAGCGCCTCGGTGACCCGCGCGACGCTGCCGTCCCTGTTCTCCGCCACGACCACCGGTTGCCGGCGCGGATCAAGACCGTAGAGCAGGACAAAAGCAGCAAATGCCCCTCCTCCAAAAGCCAAGGCAATGGGCAGGCTATGGCCGGCACCTGCCCCGGCGGTCAAGGCCGTCGCCAGGGCGACAGTCAGCCCGCCGAGTGTCTTGAACGGCCAGCGGACAGCGGTCTGGAATCGCTGCTGCCGCTGGTCAACCTCCTGTTGAAAGCCGTGACGAGCCAGCATGGCACCGGCCAGAAACAGGCCATAGCTGCCGGCATTGACCACAAAGGCCGTGAACTGGCCGCCGGCCAGGGCAATCACCATGGCGGGGATCAGCGGCAGGGGCAGCAACCACAGCAGCCGGGCCTTGCGCGGCACGAGGGCGGCCGCTTGCTGCCTGCGCTGACGGAAGTCTTGAACCTCTTTTGCCGTCTGACGGGCCTGTTTTTCCAGCTCGGCCGCGCCCCTGGGCAACCAGCGGGCAGCAAGGCTCGCACCCTCCCTGACCACTGAATCAAGCAGCCGGGACCACTCCTGACGAGGTCGATTTGCCATGGTTATACAGCCCACAAAGCCTGCCAGGCTGCCACACCGACGGTGGCGAACAGCAGGATAAGCCCGAGAATTTTACGTAAAGCCTTTGGCATCTTGGCCTTCCTCCCAAAAAATTATGATGAGTAACCTTAAGGCGCCCCCTGAGTGTCATCGGAGAGTGAAATAATGACGACTTGCTGACCAAATTCAACCACTTTTACGACAGAAAATCAATGAACCGGCACCAATAGTTCCTCGTACTCCGGCCATCCGTCATCAATTTGCCGGAAAAATTAACGCTGCACGTTCTTGAGCGTTGTGGATAGTTTGTCAAATATATAAAGAAGATCCGGTTCGCCACAGATGAACAAAACTCATTTGGCATCCATGGTAATGCCCTCAGCCTGGAGAGATCTTTTACGCCACTATGCCAAAACACTCATACCCAGAAAAATAATGTAGCCGATATAACTCGCCAACAACAAAACACCTTCGAAGCGGTTTATTCGCCCTGGCCCACGAAAGCCGTAGCAGAAGATGAAGAGAGATATTGTCAAAACACTCATGACCAATATATCTCTTGAGAAAATTTCCTGTGCAACTGTCATGGGGTGAATAGCTCCGGCGACACCGACCACAGCCAGGGTGTTGAAAAGATTGGAGCCGATTATATTGCCAAGAGCAATGTCATGTTCGCCTTTACGGATTGCCATAAGCGACGAGGCCAGTTCCGGAAGCGATGTACCCACCGCCACAATCGTCAGGCCGATGATCAAGTCGCTGAGGCCAAAAAAGTGGGCAATATCCACCGCACCCCAGACAAGGAGGCGGGAGCTGACGATCAACAACGCCAGTCCAAGCACCAGCCGCAATAGCGCCCTCCTCAAAGGCATGGCATGCGCCTCGAGTTCCTCTATTATTTCAGTGCCAAAAGCATCAACCCGTTGCCGAAGGCCCTGGATAATGGTCCAGGACACAAGAGCTCCAAATACGGCCAGTAGAATCCAGGCATCAAGCTGCGTCAGTTCGCCATCACTGATCTGGAAAGCAGCCAGCCCGGTAACGGCGATCAGGATCGGCAACTCATTGCGTAACACCTGGGAGTGGACGGCCATGGGACTGATCAATGCTGTTAGCCCCAGTATTAAACCGATATTGGTGATATTTGAGCCGTAGGCGTTGCCGAGTGCAAGGCCCAGGTTGCCCTGCGTGGCAGCTAATGTCGAAACCACCATTTCCGGAGCCGATGTGCCAAAACCGACAATCACCATACCGATCAGCAAAGGCGGCATACCAAAATACCGGGCCGTAACAGCCGACCCTTCGACAAAAAGGTCGGCACTCCAGACCAGAACTAATAAGCCGCAAATAACGGCAACAGACGCCAGCACCATTCCCTTTTCACCTTTTTCTCAATTTTAGCAGAACTGCGCTACCTGATCGGCAAACCATGGCACCATAGAGGCCCGGTTTTATTTTTTCCAATCCTTTCATCACCGCACCTATGCACAGTTTTGCGAATAAAGAAAAACAAGCGCCGCCCCCGAGCCGACGAGTCCGCACCAGACATCGTCCCAGGACCAGCACCCCTTACTCCAGAGATCAAGCCCCTCCTTGATCAGGGTGACCACAACACCTGCACCATACAATGGCAGCCAATAAACACCAAGCAAGGTCAGGACAAAACCCCAGAAAAAATGGAGCTGCAAATCCCACCTGAAAATGCGCATTACCCTGATGGCTTTCTTCTGATACGTTGGTAATAAATCCATAGTCGGGAGTGGTTTTTCAAAAGGGCAACATTCCTGACCGGCAGCCAGCCCGAAGAGGAGTCGGGATGGAAACCGGCAGGAGATGCCTATGCAATAAAATTCACAGTTACTATAAGGTAGAAATCATTCCAATCCTCACCCTATTACTCTTTCTCACCCTTTTCGCTATCTTTACCCTCGGCAGATTCTTCACCTTCGCTCTTGCCCTCATCCCCGGCCTTATCCGTGCTGCCAATGACACTGCCAGCCGTCTCTTTTGCTTTTTCGATGGTCTGATCAGCCGTTTCCTTTGCTTTTTCTATGGCCTGATCAGCCTGTTCACAAGCGGTTAGACCTGAAAGCGACAGAAGCAACAATAGTACCACGATTGACTTAAACGACACCAACGACACACCCAATTTTCCAAAACCCTTCATTACTGATCTCCTTCGTTGAAAATTATTCCTTATTTAAACCTCTTATTCAAGAGGTTCCCTCTTGCCATTACATCGTTCAATTGAAAACAGTGGGAACAAGCCCGGTTTTCAAGAAAATCTCCTGCCAGCGCTGACAGTTATTTTCTAAAGGAAACAAATAATACAGAAAACAATTTGATCAATTAGAAAATCATGTTATTATAATTCGAAATAAACGAATTGGTACACACTATGGAATGGCTCAATTATCATCATCTTTATTATTTCTGGACTGTCGTGCGTGAAGGGAGCCTGACCGCTGCCTCCTCCCGCCTCAGCCTGGCGCCGTCAACTGTCAGCGCCCAGCTGGGAAAGCTTGAGGAGACAATGGATGGCAAGCTTTTCCACCGCGCCGGCCGGAATCTTGAACCCACAGACCTGGGACTCCTGGTTTTTCGCTATGCCGATGAGATATTCTCCCTCGGCCGGGAAATGATGGACACGGTCAGAGGTCGGAGCCGGGCTGGCTCGCTCACCTTAAGGGTCGGGGTTGTGGATGTGCTGCCGAAAAT
The DNA here is from genome assembly GCA_038040945.1 of Desulfobulbaceae bacterium. GTDB lineage: Bacteria > Desulfobacterota > Desulfobulbia > Desulfobulbales > Desulfocapsaceae > UBA2270. Next base: position 12,432 of record JANZPQ010000162.1, read on the forward strand.
AATTGCCAGCACACTCCTGGAGCCGGCCTTGAAACTTCCTGAGCAGGTACGTCTGGTCTGTCTTGAGGGCAAAGAGGAGGCCCTGCTGGCTGAACTGGCTGTGCATAATCTCGATGTTGTCTTGAGCGATTCACAGATCCGAACAGGCTTGAGTGTCAAGGCATACAGTCATCTGCTTGGTGAGAGCGGAATCGTTTTTTTCGCGGCAGAACAACTTGCCGCCAAGCTGTCTGCCGATTTCCCGCAGTCGCTCGACGGTGCCCCCATGCTGCTGCCCATGCCCATGACCGCCCTGAGAAGTTCCCTGGACAAATGGTTCTTTTCACTCGGTATCAAACCGGTGGTCGTCGGGGAATTTGATGACAGTGCCCTGATAAAAGCCTTCGGCCAGGAAGGCCACGGTGTCTTTGTGGCACCAAGGGTCATTGAATCAGAAGTGCTGCGCCAATATCAGGTTCAGGTCGTGGGGCGTACGGATGGAGTCAAAGAACGATACTATGCCTTATCAATTGAACGGGTAATAAAGCATCCTGCGGTTGTGGCTATTACCGATGCTGCCCGCCAAAATCTTTTTATCGACAACAATGGAACCCATTAAAAACAAGACAAAAGGCATGCTTGAGGCCGAGATCAGTGATGCGGTCATCAAGTTCGAAAAAGAATACATGGGACGCGGCCCTCTGGAGACCAAGACCTTTATCATCGGCGACATGGTGCTGGTGCGTCTTA
>JANZPQ010000163.1:0-4043 GCA_038040945.1 Desulfobulbaceae bacterium
GTCATTAGAGGATAAATGGAGGAACTGTATGGAACTGAAGGTCGAAACCAGGAACGTAGAGTTGCGAAAAGGGTGGCAGGAGAGGATAGAGGAAGAAAAAGAAAAGTTAGTTCGTCATTATGCGAACTTTGTCCTGCATCTGCGTGTTTCCATTGAGGGTACGAAACACCACAAGGAGGGCGGATTTGAACTGAAACTGGTAGCCTCGGTGCCGAATGATACGGTTGTCGTCTCCAGAAAGGGTGAGAATATGGGCGCTCTTCTGGTGGAGGCCTTTGATGTTTTGTCTCTGCAGTTAAAGGAGATCCAGCGAAAAAAACGGAAAGATCAGAAGGGGCTGGAAGGTGGTGTTGAGGCTGCCAGCGTTGGGGTAGTGCGCAAGGTATCACCTTTTGAATCGTATGGGTTTATTGTGACCCCTGATGAACGGGAAATCTATTTTCACGAAAATTCCTTGAAAGATATCCTCATAGACCAGTTGGCAGAAGGCGACGAGGTCATGTATGGTGAAACTATTGGTGATAAAGGGCCACAGGCCTCTTGGGTGCGAGTCGCCAGATAGGGTACAAAGATAAAAAAGAACAAGGGCCCTGCATGGAAACGTTCTGTGCAGGGCCCTTTTCGTTGCTGGGAGAGACCCTCATCTTCCTTGCCATAAGGGGCACCCTGCTTTTTCAGGGGTGTGACGAAATTTCCATTACAATTTGCGAACATTTCGTTATAGCTCTGAGTGTTGTTTCACTAATTTCAATAGTATGGTTAATTACAGGTTTTAACAGGCCCCTTGAAAGGCACCATTCTTCTTGGGGCACTTATCAGAATGAGTTCTATCGGGGAGTTTCTTCATGTCTTTGCAGCAAGCGGATATTGGGGCCGAATATTTCAGCCTGTCTGAGCAGCAAATCTTTTTGAGAATCGCAGAGAGGAAAAAAGAACTGGCTGGCCGTCTGCTCATCCTCTGTCACCATTATCAGCAGGAAGGTCTGTTCCAGTTCGCCGACCTGACTGGGGATTCGCTGAAGCTTGCCCGCGAGGCTGCGGCAATCCATGGCCCTGAGTTTATCATCTTCTGTGGCGTTCATTTTATGGCCGAGTCTGCCGATATCCTTGCTCAGCCTCACCAGAAGGTGATGCTGCCCCATCTGCATGCGGGTTGCCCCATGGCTGATATGGCAACGGTGGGTGCTGTCACTATGGCCTATCGGGATCTGCTAAAGGCAGGGATTGTTGAGAACGAAGTGGACGTGGTGCCGGTGACCTATGTGAATTCATCGGCAGCCATCAAGGCCTTTGTGGGAGAGCGGGGAGGATCTGTCTGCACCTCGTCCAATGCCGAGCGCGTCCTCGCCTGGGCCCTGGCCAAGGGGGAAAAGGTCTTCTTTTTTCCTGACGAACACCTGGGGCGTAATTCCGCCCTGGGCCTCGGCATACCAACAGAGCAGATTTGTATCTGGCGTCGCGGTGAGCTGCTCGGTGGAAACAGTGTGGAACAGTTGCGGCGGGCCAGGATCCTGCTCTGGGATGGATATTGTGAGGTCCATATGCGTTTTTTGCCTGAACATGTGCGCCGGTGGCGCCTGCTCAGGCCGGATATCCAGATTATGGTTCATCCGGAGTGTGCAAGTGATGTGGTCAGTCTGGCTGATCAGTATGGATCGACAGAGGCGATTATTGCGGCAGTGAAAAATTCGCCAGCCGGCAGTCAATGGGCTATCGGTACTGAAATCAATCTGGTTGCGCGTCTGCAGAGACAGCACCCGGACAAGGAGATACATCTTCTCGCATCGTCGCCTTGCCAGTGTACAACCATGGATTGCAATCAACCTGTGAATCTGCTCTGGCTGCTCGACAATCTGGCTGCTGGAACCGTAGTGAATCAGATACGAGTGGCGCCGGATGTGGCCGCCCAGGCCCTCAAATCCCTTGAACAGATGCTTTGTATTTAGAAGCCGTTATGAAACAAGCAAGGGTTTTTTCTTGCTTGTTTCATTTACACCATCTTATGCCGCTTCCAGGAAAAAGCCAAGTTTTTCCGGCTGTTTCTTGGAGTGGCTTCTTGCCGATAACAACATGCAAGAAGCCGTAAGTATTGAATCCCATGTGATCATTTTATTTTTTACAGAGGCCTGAGTAGAGAGCCTCTTCTTTCGGCCTTCAGGAGTATCCTGTGCAAAGTGAAGTATATCTCATTGATGGCAGCGCCTATATCTATCGGGCCTACCATGCAATTACCCCCCTGACCACGAGTCAGGGCCTGCCCACCCATGCAGTATTCGGATTTTTTAATATCCTGCGTCGTATCCTGCGCGAGAAAAACCCGGCCTATCTGGCGGTTGCTTATGACAGCAGGGGGCCAGTGTTTCGTCATGAAATGTATGGCGCTTATAAGGCCAACAGGGCCGCCATGCCTGAAGATCTGCAGATCCAGATCCCTTATATTAAAGATCTGGTGCGGGCCTTTAATATCTGTTCCTTTGAAGTGCCCGGGGTTGAGGCCGATGACATTATTGCCTCGGCGGCTCGGCAATTGAGCCGGCAGGGGCATAAGGTGATTGTGGTCTCCGGCGACAAGGATCTGCTCCAATTGGTGGGAGAACAGGTCATTGTCTGGGAACCCATGCTGGACAGGGTGATGGACAGCCAAGCGGTGCATGATAAATATAATGTGGGGCCTGAGCAGCTTTTGGACTGTTTCGCCTTGATTGGTGACAGCTCTGACAATATCCCCGGAGTTCCCGGTATAGGTCCAAAGACTGCAGGAACCTTGATCAATCAGTATGGGACTCTCGAGGGCATTTATGCCCATCTGGAAGGGATGAAAAAGTCGAAGATGAAGGAGCGTCTGGATGAAAACCGGGATGCGGTCTTCTTGTCCAGAGATCTGATTCGCCTCAAGGAGGATCTCCAGCTGCCCCAGAACCTGGAGGCCTATAAACTGCCCTCTCCTGATCATGAACAACTGCAGGAGCTCTATAAAACACTGGAATTTACCAGCCTGATTGTCGAGAAAAAGACGGGGCAGCCTGTACCCACTGATGGCTTCAGTCTTGTTCAAAATGAAGAACAGTTGCTGGATTTGGAGCAGGTTTTAGCAGGGGCATCACTGCTGGTAATCGATACCGAGACCACCTCGATCTGCGCCCGAACGGCCAAACTTGTCGGCATCTCCATCTGTGTTGATCTCAAGAAGGCCTGGTATATCCCGCTCAATCATCTGGACGAAGAGGGGCGGCGCCTATCCGCTCAGCTTGATCTTGACCTGGTGATGAGAAGGCTGCGGCCCTTTCTTGAGGCTCAGGAGCTGCCGAAACTTGGCCATAATATCAAGTATGATTATTCGGTGATTCGTCAGAACTCCGGCATTCGCCTTGGTGGCCCGCTCCTTGACACCATGATTGCGGCTTATCTGGTTGAACCCACCAGGCGTTCCTATAAGCTTGATGATTTGTGTCTGGACATTGGGCTTACGCTCACTTCCTTTGCCGAGGTGGTTCAAGGGGACAGCCGGGAAGATGCCTTTGCCTATGTGGAGATTGAGGCTGCCAGGGATTATAGTTGTGAGGATGTCTACGGGGCGCTTCGTCTCTGGCAGGATTTTGAACCTGTTCTGCAGAAGCTGGACTTGAGTGCGCTCTTTTTTGAGGTGGAAATCCCACTGATCCCGATCCTGGCTGAAATGGAGCTTGCCGGGATCAGTGTCTCCACGCAAACCCTGGATGACTTGTCTGTCGAATTCAAGGGAAAGCTGCTGCTTCTTGAACAGGAGATATATCAACTCGCCGGCAGGGAGTTTAATATCCAGTCTCCCAAACAACTGGGCGAGATCTTGTTTGATGAACTGCGTCTTCCCTATGGCCGCAAGACCAAGACCGGCTATTCAACGGACATGAAGGTTCTGGAGAAATTGGCCATGAGTCATGCGTTGCCGGCCAGGATCACCAGCTTCCGGAATCTGGCCAAGTTACAGTCAACCTATGTGGAGAAGCTGCGGGAGCTGATAGATCCTGTTTCTGGCCGTGTTCATACCTCCTACAATCAGACGG
>JANZPQ010000164.1:0-2600 GCA_038040945.1 Desulfobulbaceae bacterium
GAGGCGATGAAAACGATGCGTGAGCTTGAGCTTGCCGGGAAACGAATACTGGTCCGTGTAGATTTTAATGTCCCCATGGATGAGCAGGGGCTGATTACCGACGATATCCGTATCCGTATGGTTCTGCCGACCATCCGCTATATCCTGGAGCAGAAGGGAAAGCTGATCCTCTGCACCCATATGGGCCGGCCTAAAGGTCAGCGGGTTGAGGCCTTCAGTCTTGCCCCGGTTGCTGCGCACCTTTCTGCTCTCATCGGCCAGGAGGTAGCCTTGGCCCCTGATTGTATAGGGGAGGAAACTGAGGCGATGGCGGCAACCCTTCTGCCAGGTGAGGTGCTTCTTCTTGAGAACCTGCGTTTTCATAAGGAAGAGACGGAAAACGATCATGTCTTTGCTGCAAAACTGGCCCGATTGGCAGATGTCTATATCAATGATGCCTTTGCCGCCTCCCATCGCGCTCATGCCTCGGTGGCAGGAGTACCCGGACTTGTTGCGGAGCGAGGTGCGGGTTTTCTCCTCCAGACCGAGATGGATTTTTTTCATAAGGCGATGGCTGAGCCCGTCCGTCCTTTGATGGCGATTGTCGGCGGGGCCAAGGTCTCATCAAAGCTGGGCGCCCTGCAGAATATGCTTGATAAGGTGGATCGGATGATCATCGGCGGGGCCATGGCCAATACCTTTCTCAAGAGTCAGGGGGTTCAGGTCGGAGCCTCCAAGACCGAGGATGATCTGCTCGATACTGCCCGGCAACTGGTCCAGACAGCTAAGGAGAAGGGGGTGAAGCTTTATTTCCCCGTCGATTTTGTGGTGGCCGATCGCTTTGCCCCGGATGCGGTGGTCAAGAATGTGACCGCCCAGGATATTCCGGAGGGCTGGATGGCACTCGATATAGGTCCGGCCTCGACCATCTGTTTTCAGGAGGCCCTGGCCGATGTCAGGACCATCGTCTGGAACGGTCCCATGGGCGCCTTTGAGATGGATGCCTTTGCCCGGGGGACCATGGCTATGTGCCATGCCATCGCCTCGTCACATGCCTTGTCGGTGACGGGCGGCGGTGATTCCAATGCTGCGGTGAAGAAATCAGGCGAGGCCGGAAATATCTCCTATATGTCAACGGGTGGTGGTGCTTTCCTCCAGTTGATGGAAGGAAAAAGCCTGCCGGGCGTTGACGCCCTTGGCTGAAAAGTAAAATTGCCGAGCGTGAATAGCAGCTATATTTGCGGCTACGCCTCAGGGGAGTCAGTTATGAAGAGAAGACCTTTGCTTGTCGGAAACTGGAAGATGCATACCACTGTCCTTGATGCCTGTCATCTTGCCGCAGATATCGCAAAAACATGTGCTGATCTTGATGATCGTGATGTGGTGCTGGCCCCACCCTTTACCGTGCTCGGTCAGGTTGCCCATATCGTTGCGGAGACAGGGATCCTTCTTGCAGCCCAGAATGTCTGTTGGGAGGCGGAAGGGGCCTTTACCGGTGAGATATCTCCTTTGATGGTGCTTGATGCCGGTGGTGCCGCCGTCATTGTCGGTCATTCGGAACGGCGGCAGATCTTTCATGAGGATAACGGGCTGATCAATAAGCGGCTCCGCGGCGCCCTTGCCTTTGGGCTGGTTCCGATCCTCTGCGTCGGTGAGACGCTCGATGAGCGGGAGTTCGGGCAGACCTTCAAGATTGTGGAAGAGCAGATCCGCTCCGGTCTTGCCGGTGTTGAGGCCAAGGATATGGAGGAAACTGTCCTTGCCTATGAGCCGGTCTGGGCGATCGGGACCGGGCGGACCGCCACTACAGAGCAGGCCCAGGAGGTCCATGTCTTTATCCGGAGCCTTATAGAAAAAATGTATGAAAAAGATGTTGCCGACAAGGTAAGGATATTGTATGGTGGTTCGGTTAAACCTGATAATATCGATGCGTTGATGGTCCAGGAGGATATTGACGGAGCCCTGGTTGGTGGCGCGGCGCTCAGTGCAGAGTCATTTGGGCGAATAATTCACTTTCAAGAGATATAAATATTTTCTAATGATCACCTTAATTACAGTTGTCCATGTCGCGATTTGTCTCTTCCTGATCGTGATTATTCTCCTTCAGCATGGAAAAGGGGCTGATGTAGGGGCGACATTTGGTGGTTCCGGTCAATCGCTATTTGGTTCGGAAGGGCCCTTGCCCCTGATGAACAAGATTACAACGACTGTTGCAATCCTGTTCATGCTGACGTCGGTATCACTTGCTTATTTCTCATCCAGCAAGAGTACTGGCACGGTTATGAGTGACTTGCCTAAGCCCAAGGCTGCGGTAGTGGAAAAGGTGGAAGCTAAGGTTGAGAAGGAAGAAAAAATTGTTCCCATGCCGGTGGCTGCTCCAGAAAGCCAAGAGGGTGTGCCTGCTGCAGAAAATAAAAAACCTGTGTCGGCTCCCGAGAGCCAAATAACAGCGCCTGTATCTACGGAAGGAACAGCAACGGAAAATAAAGAAAAAAAATAAAGAGTGCGCCGCAGTGGTGGAATTGGTAGACACGCTATCTTGAGGGGGTAGTGGCCCACGGTCGTGCGAGTTCGAGTCTCGCCTGCGGCACCATTTTTTAAGTACAACCACATTCAAAGAT
>JANZPQ010000165.1:0-4353 GCA_038040945.1 Desulfobulbaceae bacterium
TTTTAATTTCCGGGTGGTATAGATTTTTTTACCTCTTTCATACGTTTCACGCCCACATACAATACACGAGGGGGGGGCTCTTGAGTTTTCTTGACGAAACCATGAAGCACAACGACCTGTTGACCAATTAAAAAACAATAAAAAACTCGACCTATGCCTTCTCGCCCATTGGCTCGAAGTTCAAACAAACCATCACTGAGAGCTTTTGAATGAGGCATGCGCAGTGAGGGGCCAAACTCTTCAAGTAAATCAGCTATACGAAGATAATCAGCCAGAATGCCGGATGGCATACGAAGGATATCTGTTTGCACGTCATCAGAGTAATAGGTGATCGAGTAGGGCACAATCAGATTGTAACATATATGTTAATATGCGCAAGTGGTATTTCGAGGGAGAGGGGATGCTCCCCTCTCCCTGATGCAAAGGTTATTCTTTGCATTTTTTGCACGAACCGCCCTGATCTTTCTGGCCTTTACCCTCTGTCTTCTGTCCCCTGTCGTCTGTTTCCGGCTTCATGTGGGGAAAGAGGATGACGTCGCGGATGGAGGCGGAGTTGGTGAGCAGCATGATCAGGCGGTCAATGCCGATACCCTGGCCTGCGGCCGACGGCATGCCGTATTCAAGGGCCCGGACAAAATCCTCGTCCATCTCTGAGTGAATCTCTTCATCGTCGCCTTTCTCGGCAATCTGCTGTTCCAGACGCTGGCGCTGATCAATGGGGTCACTGAGCTCGCTGAAGGCATTGGCGATCTCACGGCCGGTGATGAAGAGCTCAAAGCGGTCGGTCACGGACGGATCCTGTTCATTCCTGCGGGCCAGTGGGGAAACCTCGATAGGATAGGAGGTGATAAAGGTGGGATCGATGAGCTTTTCTTCCACCAGCAGTTCAAAGAGGGCGGTTCTGGCCTTGCCGGGTCCGGCCAGTGGCTCAAGTTTCACCCCTTTTGTGGCCCTGGCGAGTGCCACGACCTTGTCATTATCCTGTACAATCTCAGGGGCAAGGCCGCCGATTTCGACCAGGGCCTCGTTCATGGTCAGACGCCTCCACGGCGGGGTCAGATTGACCGTTGTCCCCTGGTAATCAATCTCCATGGTCTCGTTTACCTCTTGCGACAGCCAGGAGATCAGCTCTTCAGTGATGTCCATCATGTCGTGGTAGGTGGCATAGGCCTGATAGAATTCCAGCATGGTGAATTCCGGATTGTGCCGGGTGGAGAGTCCTTCGTTGCGAAAGTTGCGGTTGATCTCAAAGACTCGTTCAAAGCCGCCAACCAGCAGTCGTTTCAGATAGAGTTCCGGGGCAATGCGCAGGTAGAGATCCATGCCGAGGGCATTGTGGTGGGTCTTGAACGGTTTAGCAGTAGCCCCGCCCGGGATGGGCTGCATCATCGGTGTCTCCACTTCCATAAAGCCGCGGTTGCCAAGAAATTCCCTGATCAGGCGAATGATCTCAACCCGTTTACGGAAGATGTTCCGGCTTTCTGGTGTGACAATCAGGTCCACATAGCGCTGACGATAGCGGGTTTCCACGTTGGTCAGACCGTGCCATTTTTCGGGCAGGGGCCGCAGCGATTTGGTGATCATGACCAGCTTGTCGGCCATGACCGAGAGCTCATCGGTCTGGGTCTTGAACAGTTTTCCTTCAATGCCGACGATGTCACCGATGTCCCATTTTTTGAAGGCAGCAAACTGCTCTTCACCAACGGTGTCCTTCTTGACATAGATCTGCATCTGTCCAGAGGAGTCGGCCAGATGGCAGAAGGCCGCCTTGCCGAATTTGCGCATGGACATGATCCGTCCGGCAATGGAATAGGTGAACCGGGTTTCGTCAAAGGACTCCGCAGCCAGATGTTCTCCCTTGGGCAGCAGCTCCTTGATCCGGTTTGCCGGTTTGAAGCTGTTGCTGAAGATATTGATGCCAAGCGCGGCCAGGGCCTCTGCCTTTTCCCGTCGTTGTTTTAGTACCTGATTCTCTAGACTCATGATGAATAGTGGAAAGTAGTTTGTAGTAAGAAGTGAGTGGTAAGTGGAAAGGTGAGGTTAAACCTGATACTTTTCCTTGAGTGTCTTTGATATGTCCCGGGTCAGATCCAGCACTTTTCTGGCCAGGACCGGCGGCAGCGAACCGGTGCCGCAGCTGGGAGTGATCAGGGTCTGCTTCAGGATATCCGCCATGGTGCGGTCAGGCCGTATCAACTGCCCCGCCTGCTCTTCCCACAGTTTGACGAGCGTATCGCAGCTCTCTTTTTCAATGGCTGCATGGTCGGAGGTGGGCACAATGCCCCAGGCCAGAATCTTTCCTTGATCCAGGTAGGCGTGAAGCTGCTCATTGAGCAGCGCCAGGCGATCAAAATAACCGTAGGCATCAAAGCTCAGGATGTCTATCTCTGAGCTGAGCAGAATCTCCCATTCGGTATTGGCGCAGACATGCACACCGGCCAAGGCCCCAACCGAGTGAATGGCACCGCTGACCTCATTGATGTCATCCCTGATGTCATCGGCTGCAATCGAGATAAAGGCGGAGGAACCCAAACCGGCAAGGGCGGGTTCGTCGATAAAGATCAGGACCGGCAGATGCGATTGTCTTTGCAGGAACAAGGCCTGCCAGGCAGCCTTCATGGCCAAGCCCTTGACCACGATATCACGGATGGCAGGGTTGTAGTAGCCGAGCCGGTCTTCTTTGTCATGGACCCCGGTGAGCATGGTGAAGGGACCGGTGATCTGTCCCTTGATAGCGGTGGGGTCTATAAAATCACCGGCCGCGTCGGTCAGGGTATAGATGCCCTGGGCCCGCTGTTTGCTCACAACAAAACGCGAAGTCAGCAGGAGTTCCGGATCTTCGATTGTCTGCAGATATTCCTCGTAAAAGGCGAGCTGCGCCTCTTCAAAACCGGGGCCTTCAGTATCATAGAAAATACGACTCTCCGCTGTCTCAATGGACTCTTCCACCACACCCGGCAGACCTTCGGCAAACTGGTGCAGCATGTGTTCGTAAGGATTGGCAGGCAACTGCGGCCAGATGGGGATCTCCGGGGTGGCGGTCAGAATCCATTCCTTGATGGCGATCTGCGGGTCATTGACCGGCAGACTGCCTATGAGCAAAGGCAGGCCACCTGCGATAAACGGGGTTTGTTGTACTGTGGTCATGGTGTTTTATGAAAGAGTAAGCAGCGTCTCTGGGCGAGATCAGTTATTCATTTGTAAACAAGGTGAAGAGTTACACAATATGAAGAGAAAAAAGAGAGCCTATCGTTTACCGATAAATGCTCTTTCTGTCAAATCATTCCGTGCATTCCGCGGGGAATAAAGAAGCCATCCGGCGCAAGAATGTATCCTGGTCAAACCCTGCTTCAACTCATCTTTTATGACAGCCCCCGCAGCTGGTTGGGCCTGTCTTCTGACCTTTACCGGCTAGGTCCTTGTGACAGTCCTTGCACATGTTCATGACTTCTTTTCTCTTCAGTTTGCTTTCGGCCTTCATTTTATCAATAACTTGGGGTTCCTTGGGATAAAGCTTGTGACAGGGCATGCAGTCAACAAATATTTCCTGATGGCGGTCATGGGCAAATGTGACCGATCCCATGCTGCCCCCTTTCAGAGTAATCGTTTCCGCTCCTTCACCGGTTGTGGCCATGCTGATACCAGCTGCTGATAAAAAAATGCCACTTGTAATAATTGCCGTAAGTAATGTTCCTGTTTTCATGTTTTTCCTTTTGCTGATTTTTGCAGAATTTAGGTGATATTGAGTCTATTCGCTGAGTCCCAATGCTGTCCGTTTTTGTCTGATTCGCTTATCAATGAGTTCGGCCGCCTTGAAAGGGTCCGGCTCAATGCCGAAGCAGGCGCCGAGAAGGGTGTCGAGTCCTTCAAGGGCCAGATTGGTCACAACTTCGGAACCGGTAATGTTGGGTGGATGGCCGAGATGCGTGTAAATTCCGGAGGCAACACAGTACAAGCCAATAGCGGCAGCCTTTTCAGAATACCATTCCGGGGAGGAGCCGGCCAGGGGCAGGTCGGAGATATCCACCCCAAGTTCATTGGCAAGAAGCGCGGCAAGCTGCAGAATACGCGCATTATCAACACAACTGCCCATATGCAGGACAGGCGGAATGCCCAAAGAACCACACATCTCTTTGAGGCCAGGCCCAGCCATTTCAATGCCTTCGGGTACCAGAAGCCCGGCCTTGCCGGTTGCGGTGGTCACGCACCCGGTCACCAGCACCAGAATATCTTTTTTGATGAGCTCTTTGGCCAGGTTGACATTGCAGTAATCCTGTTTGTACTTGGGATTGTTGCAGCCGACGATGGCCACTGCTCCCCTGACTTTACCTGCCTTGATCGCGTCAATGAGTG
>JANZPQ010000166.1:0-4249 GCA_038040945.1 Desulfobulbaceae bacterium
GCCCCGCTGACGCTGGTGGTGGCGTAGCGCTGATTGGCATTGGTCTTGAGCACCGGGCCATGGTTGAGCAGAGGCATATGTTCCGGGTCTGACTTGTCACTGAAATTGGGGTGGACGCCGTGGGCATTATCCATGGAGATGAGAAAGGAGCTGTGCAGGGCGCGATGTCTGGTGACCGGTTCCGGTATAATGCGTTTCAGTGTTGAGTGGAGAAATGAACCCTTGGCGCCGGCTGCAGTGATGGAACCGATTTCTTCATGATTGTTGCAGATCAGCAGGCGATTAGTGTTCGTTCCTGTGAGTGAGTTGGTCTCGATCATGGACGTGTATCCAACAAAGCAGCTGAGCAGATTGTCAAGGCGGCTGCCGGTGATAAACTCATTGCCGAGCCCGAGAAAGGAGGGCGCTTGGCAGTCGTAACAAAAAAGGTCAAAACCCATGACGGTCTCAATCTTTGCATCCGGGTGTTCATTCTTGATCTGTTCGGTTAGAATCGATGAAAAGTTTAGCGAATCATCCCCAGTGATCTGGGACATAAGCGGTGCCAGTTCGGTCTGTTTGTTGATGGCGTGGCCCTTATTGGCCTCGCGGTCAAAGTGGATGGCTAGGCTGGGAATGACTGCCAGCGGCCGTTTGAAATCGATAAGCAGGGTAGTAAGAGCGCCCTCTGTTGTTGTGCAGACCACTCTTCCGGCTATAGAGAGGTCGCGGTCAAACCATGGGGCCAGCAGCGGCCCGCCGTACACCTCGACTCCAAGCTGAAAAAAGGAGTTCGTGACCTTGCCGGCCAGTGGTTTTATCTGCAGTGAAGGGCTGTCCGTATGGGCCCCCATGATCCTGAATTCCTGTTCCTGGAAATTCCTTGAGGCCAGGGTAAAGGCGACAAGCGCCCCGTTGTCTCGAATGATGAAATAGGAGCTGCCGGGAGTCAGCTCCCAGGTATCGGTCTCAGAAAGCTGCTTGAAGCCGGTATCCCGAAGTTTTCCGGCCATAAACGAGACTGCGTGGAAAGGGGTAGGTGATGCCTGGAGAAACTGGAAAAAATCCTGGTTGAAACGATCTTCCTGCATGGTTTTCTTTACTCTCTGGCTTGTCATGTTTCAGCCTGTCTCGATCAGGCAAAAGAGGCCATGACCTTGTATGCCGCGCTCATTATTGCACGAGTGGCCTTGGATGGTTCCTGGATATGAGATTCTGAAGCAGGAGTTTTCTGGGCATTGTCTGTAACGGAATCGTCAGGCGATGCGCTCTTTTCTTGATCAATAAATCCTGGGGAGGATGTGTTGCTTGCAGTCAGCTGAGCTGTCTGCAATTCCTGCATGGCCTTCATCTCCTGCATGCTTGCCCGGGCAGCAATCTGCCGGTCGGCGGCCGATGGATTGCAGGGGCAGATGAGCTCTGTTGCCAGGATGCACCTTCCCTCAGTCCTTGCAGCCTGGTCAAGGTTTGGGCGTAAGCCTGAACGCCGTATGCGGCGGAATGGGTAGTCGGGATATTCGACATGAATATTTTTATGGTAATTCCAGGGGCCACGACATAGGCCTGGGTAGTGTTATCCCACGCGTTTTCGGCGAGTGCATTCTTTTGTCAAACAAATAAGCGAAATCAGTACTCAAGTATCATGCTATATTCTAAACATAGCTCAGGGTGAATGCAATCGGTAATTATTCATCATGGTCTGAAGCGGTATCGGACAGGTCAGCAGATCCTTCTTCCATGTCGGCTGGCGGATTATCTTTTTTTGTTATGAAAGAGACTGCAGGCAGGAATTCCTGAAATGATTCACCGTAGATCTCCCAGATGGAGACAAAAAGGGCGGCAATAATCGGGCCGACCATGATGCCGATGATGCCGAACATGGAGATGCCGCCGAAGGTGGAAAAGAGGATGAAGAGGTCATGCATCTCAGTGTCTTTACCGACCAGTCGGGGTCGGATAAGGTTGTCGGCGTTGCCGGCAATCAGGCCGCAGAAGATGGCAACGATGATGGCTCCGGAAATATCCTTGCTGAGGAGCAGGATAATGAGGGCAGGGCCCCAGACAATAGCAGTACCGACGCTGGGGACGATGGAAAGAACTGCCATAAGGCAGCCCCAGAAGACCGGACTGGGGATGCCGGCCAGAGCGAATCCCAATCCGCAGAGAGTGCCCTGGATGATGCCGATAATGAGTGTGCCTTTGATGGTGGCCCTGGCAACAGAAGTGAAGCGTTGCAGCAGGTGCTGTTCGTCTTTGTTCTCAAGGGGGATATAGTAGAGAATCTTATACAGTAGCGTCTTGCCATCAACGAGAAAATAAAACATGGTGTAGAGCATGATGATGGACATGATGACCGCGTTGAGCGTCACCTTGGTAATTGAGGAGAGCGAGTCGATGAGCAGGGTCGAGGTGTTGCCTACAAGGATTCCCATTTTTTGAAGGATCATGTCCCGATGGGGTAGGAGTTGTTCGTAGTAGGGGATCCTGTGCAGGAGGTCAGTGACAATGGTTGGCTGATCGATAAATTGCTGAACCCAGGGGCTGACGGATTGGCTGACGTGGATCGCCTGGGTCACCACCACGCCGATGAGAGCGGCGAGCGGCAGGAGGAGAAGGCAGACCAGGATAAGGAGAGTCAGCAGGGAGGCAACGTTTTCACGACCTTGTACAGAGAGAAGAAGCCTGTGGTAGAGGGGGCTTGCCAGCGCCGAAAAAAGGGCTGCCATGAAAATGGTCATAAGGAACTGCTGCATCATGGTGAGAAAAACGACGGAGATGGCCAATACAAAGAGGAGAAGGACGGTTTTGCTGACAATCTTTGAAGGAATCATGGCGTGGGTCAAGGTGTTTGAGAATTTTTTCGATACCCAGAACAAAGGGTCAAAAAAAATAATTTTTTTTATGAGTATCGTTGTTTTGGCGTCGACCTTCAAGAAGAAAAAGGAACGAGCTCTATAACTATATTCAAAAAAATTGATAAATAATGATAAAAAAATGAATACTTGCTTGAAAAAAAAGATGAAACCAGTTATTTTCGAACACTTTCTATATAATAGTGTCAGGTCTGTTGTGCAACCTCAGGGTACTCTTCAAGGGGGCATGCCAGCAAGGAAATTTAATGGCATAGTGATATTAAATGATATATTTTCAGAAATGAGGAAATAAAAATGACAGCAAAAATTATAAGCGGTACTGAAGTGGCGAAGGAAATTCGCGAAGAGTTGAAGGTTGAAGTTGCAGAGTTGGTGGAGAAGCACGGAATAACCCCCGGTCTGGTTACCATTCTTGTAGGCGAGGATCCAGCGTCTCAGTCTTATGTGTCGGCTAAAAACAAGACTGCCCACGCACTCGGGATTCATTCAGAGCAGGTCACCCTGGCTGCGGACACCAGTGAGGCTGATCTGTTAACGCTTGTTGAAAAATATAATCAGGATCCCAAGATCCACGGGATCCTGGTGCAGCTTCCCCTGCCCAAACATATCAACGAGGCCAATGTCCTTTATGCCATTAATCCAGACAAGGATGTGGATGGCTTCCATCCGGTGAATGTCGGCAAAATGGTGCTGGGCGAGCAGTGTTTTCTTCCCTGTACTCCCCATGGTATCCTTGAGCTGCTGGTGCGCAGCGGAGTTCAGACCAGCGGCGCTGAAGTGGTGGTGATCGGTCGGAGCAATATTGTGGGCAAGCCTATTGCCAACCTGATGCTGCAGAAACGTTCCGGCGGCAATGCCACGGTCACCCTTTGTCATACCAGGACCAAGGACATGGCGGCCCATTGCCGACGTGCCGATATCCTGATTGCGGCGGTCGGGGTACCCAAGATGATCACCGCTGATATGGTGAAAGAGGGCGTGGCCATTATCGACGTTGGCGTCAACCGCATCGGCATGAGCGAGTCAGGCAAGGCGATCCTGGCCGGTGATGTTGATTTTGAGGCGGTGAAAGAGAAGGCCTCCTGTATCACTCCGGTTCCAGGCGGCGTCGGCCCCATGACGATTACCATGCTGATGAAGAACACGGTGCAGGCAGCCAAGATTGCTGGCAAAATTGTCTGATAGAGTATTATTACACTACGAGTTATCGTTCCCATACGAGTTATTCTGGAGGAAACACTATGAGTGATGAGAGAAACGGATGCGGTCCCTGTAATACGATTACCTGTGCATCGACCAAGGATCTGTTGAGTCAGGATCTGGCCAAACATGTTCGTACCGCCTATGACCGTATTGAGAGTCGTGGCATGTCGGCCTGTCTTTTCGGTTCCAGCGGC
>JANZPQ010000167.1:0-7249 GCA_038040945.1 Desulfobulbaceae bacterium
GGAACCTTCAACTATCCGCTCTTTCCTGATCAGAGTGGCGGGTAAGCTTCGAACAGGTTCGAACCAACTCGGGTTAAACACCCCGGCTAATCATTTGTATCCAAAGCAGTGGGATGCCTGGGTGTCTGCCGGTTCACACTGACCTGCCCCCGGTTGAAAAAAAGGTATAACAAAACAACATAGTGCATACTTGCGCCCTGTTTCTAAAAAACTCGGAAAAATGACTTGACGTCTACCCTTGATTTGCATTCCACGAGGCCCCATACGCGCAAAACTCAGGATGAGTGGGGCGAATCGAGACATTTCTAGTGTGTTTTTATGTTACAGATGGCCTTGAAAGACCATTTGCAAAATTTAGGTGATAAGCAAAAAAAGTGACTATTCACTGGCAAAGCGGGGGGAGGGGGCATTTCTGCCGCTCGATATGCAGGTCAAGCAGTGGTGCAAACCGTAAAAAGGGATTCCGTGTGTCATTAGAGCCTCGTAGTCAACGATATTCAGATGAACATTCCACCTACCCAGTAAAGAAACATCCCTGCCAGTACCGTGGCGCCCATGCTCCGGCTCTTCAGGGCAAAGATCAGGGTAGGAATGGCGACCAGCAGCTCCAGCTTGCCCCAGTGCAGGCAGCGGGGCTGACCATCTGTGAACAGGGAAGGGGCCAGAAGGGCGCTCAGGATTGCCACCGGGATCAGGCTCAGCCAGTCAATCAGCCATTGGGGAAGACGGCGGTGGGCCAGGTAAAAGAGAGGCAGCCAGCGGGGAATATAAGTGACCAGTCCCATGCCGGAGAAAAGAAACAGATAATCCATGAAGCTCATTTTCCTCTCCTGGCCCTGCGTTTGAAGAAATAGCCAAGTGTGGCTCCGCCGACTGAGCCGACGATGATATACGAGTTGCCGGGGATGAGCAGATAGCAGGCAACACTGATTACTGCTGCCAGGATTCCGGTGAGGATGAAGATTCGGTTCTGTAACTGAAAAACCAGGAGACTGATGAACATACCGGTCATGGCATAGTCCATGCCAAAGGCGCCCTGAGGAATGAGCTGGCCAATCAGGGCGCCGCAGGTGGTGGCGGCCACCCAGGCGCTGTTTGACAGGTGGTTGACGGCCAGGGCCTGCCAGCATCCCCAGTTTCCGTTGTGGAACCTGGTCATGTTGACCGCAAAACTCTCATCGGTGATCCCATAGGCGAAGAGGGTAAGGAACCAGCGACTGACTCCTTGCAGATGGACGGCCAATGTCGAACTCATCAGGGTGTGGCGCAGGTTGACAACCAGGGTGGTCAGGATGATTGAAACAGGTGAGGCCCCGGCGCTCAGCATGGCGATGGCGATAAACTGGGCGCTGCCGGCAAAAACCAGAATGGACATGAGGCCAACGGCCCAGAAGGGCAGGCCGGCCTGCTGCGCCAGAGCACCCAGGGCCAGGCCAACCGGCAGATAGCCAAGACAGATCGGCCAGGCGGCAGCCGCTCCCTGGCGGAACCAGCGTTCAGGTCTCGTCTGCTCCTGAGGGGGCTGCGTTGTATGACTGTCCTGCTGCATAGAGAGATGCTGGTCGGCTTGAGTTGAGTTTTATGGGTCAGGTATCGCAGCTACTATATTTGAGTGGACTGGGAGTGTCAATTGGGTAATAATCCCCTCAATGGTATCGCTTTCGGATACAACATAGATTCCATGAAGTGTCACTTTTTTACGGAGCCGTCTGCCGTTCTTTACGGTACCGCAATGATAGAGTTATTTTTTGACAACGGTCAACAGGAGAAAACATGTCAGCATTGAGCCTTAAACCACTTACCGGATTCAAGCCTTTTCCGGGGCCTGTGGTCACAGTGATTATGGACGGGGTGGGGATCGGGCCCGAGACTGAGAGTAACGGAGTCTATATGGCCTATACCCCGATGCTGGATGAACTTCTGCAGGGAGAACTGGTGACCCGTCTCAAGGCGCACGGTACCGCAGTGGGCCTGCCGTCTGATGGAGATATGGGGAATTCCGAGGTCGGTCATAATGCCCTCGGGTCGGGCCGGGTCTTTGCTCAGGGGGCAAAGCTGGTAAATGAGGCGCTGATGAGCGGGGAGGCCTTTGCCAGCAAGGCCTGGCAGGAGGTTCTCGGGCGCGCCTCGACAGGTGGGACATTGCATCTGATCGGCCTGATCTCGGATGGCAATGTGCACAGTCATGTGGACCATCTCTATGCCCTGCTGGATCAATGTGTGCGGGACAATATTCAGCAGGTCAGGGTCCATGGTCTGATTGATGGACGGGATGTGGGGCCCAGGAGCGCGCTGGATTACTTTGCACCCCTTGAGCAGAGACTGCGGGAGCTCTCTGTGGCCGGTAGGGATTACCGGCTTGCATCCGGCGGCGGCAGGATGATCACGACCATGGATCGTTATAACGCCGACTGGTCAGTGGTTGAGCGGGGCTGGAAGGCCCATGTGCTGGGGGAAGGAAGACCTTTTTCTTCTGCCTGTGAGGCTATTCAATCCTATTATGACGAAGATCCCGCCATGACCGATCAGTACATGGAGAGCTTTGTTGTGGTTGAGGATGGAAAGCCGGTGGGAATCATGGAAGACGGGGATGCCGTTATCCTTTTTAATTTCCGGGGCGACCGGGCTATTGAACTCTCTCGTGCCTTTGAGGAACCTGAACTCACAGAGTTTGACCGCAAGCGTGTCCCCGATCTTTTTTACGCAGGCATCATGCAGTATGATGGAGATGCCCATATACCCGCTCATTATATAGTTGAGCCGCCCGCCATTGATCGGACGCTTGGCGAGTATCTCTGTGCAGCCGGGATCACCTCCTATGCCATTTCCGAGACCCAGAAATTCGGCCATGTGACCTATTTCTGGAACGGCAATAAGTCGGGATATATAGATGAAGATCTGGAAACCTATGTGGAGGTGCCTTCGGACAGGGTGACCTTTGATCTGCGGCCCTGGATGAAGGCGGCGGAGATCACCGACCAGGTCATTGCTGCCATAGAGTCCGGCCGCTATAAATTTATCCGCCTTAATCTTGCCAATGGGGATATGGTTGGCCATACCGGGGTTCCTATTTCGGTTCGGATCGCTGTTGAAACAGTGGATCTGTCTTTGAAGAGGATACTCACTGCCCTTGAAAAGGCGGGGGGGATTGCCCTGATCACTGCTGACCATGGAAACGCCGATTGCATCTGGACTGAAAAGAACGGGAAGCATACCGCCATGGTGGCCCATACCAGAAATCCGGTGCCCTTGATTATCAAGGATTATAATCATAAGAATACCTTTCAACTCACTCATCTTGAACAGCCCGGGTTGTCCAACGTAGCGGCGACACTTTGTACCCTTCTTGGATATGAAGCACCAGAAGAGTATGACCGCTCTCTGCTTGTGTTGCGATAAAGTATTATAAATCAACATGTTACAAAGAAGGTGATGGGTGTTGTTTTTTTCTGGTTTTTCAAGATCTGATTTGATATAAAAAATGAGGTATTAATCGTGTGGCGGTATACTTTGACAATGCTTTGATCATATGAAATATATCATTATGTAGATCTTGCTTTTTGTTGCTTTGAATTGCTGCACAGTACAAGGGTATTTGATATTTATTATTAGGAGTGAAAAGGTATTATGTTAGAAGGCACAGTAAAGTGGTTTAATGAGTCCAAGGGGTTTGGTTTTATTGTGCAAGATGGCGGCAAGGATGTTTTTGTACACTACTCTGACATTGCTTCAGAAGGATTTAAGACCTTGAACGAAGGCGACAGGGCTCAGTTTGAAATTACAGAAGGCCCTAAAGGACCTGCTGCTGCCAACGTGCGTAAAATCTGATTTGATTCAGTTGGAATCGTTGAGTTTTCCTGAAAGCGTTCAGGTAGACTCAACGATTTTTTTATCCCTCCCCGCAGTTTTCCCTCTCTTTATCCTGACTAATTGTGACTCCGCGTTTTTTCTCCATAAACCAGCTCTCTACTTGCTTCTTCAAAGCTGATAGGGGTATAGTATTTTTTTCTCTTTTCCCCTTATCAGGATTCTCTCTCAATAAAAAGAGGAGCTTGTCGTGCAGGATCTTACAAAATCACAAAAGGCCCGCCTAGCCATTCGCACGTTTCAAACCCTGGCCGATGCCCTGACTCTGCGCGGCTATTATAAGCCCTCGGGCAAATCCGGGGAAAAGCTTGCGGAATCATTAAAGCAGTTTTCTCCTGAGATCTATGGATCCATGAGTGATCCTCGTGTTATGGAACTTCAGGGGCTCGAGTATGTGATAGATCGACTGCCAAAGGGGATAGAAAAATGCAACAGGATCATCCTCACCGGCCACGAGGATTTTCAAAATACCTCCTTTGAAGAGGTCGTGCCGCTGAAACGCCGCCGTCTCTCCTATGTGGTTTCGGAAAAGGAGATCTGTTTTGTTATCACGAAAGGATTGTCCGAAATTTACGACATCCTGACCCATATCACCTTCTTGAATATCGAGGCCCAGAAGATCCAGCAGCAGATCTGTGACAAGGAAGGAGGAACCTGTTCCGAATGGCATGATCTTGGCAAGGCCTCGAGTGGAGAGCTGGAGCTGAAGGGTGCCGTCCTTGATCAGGCCATCTGGAATCTGTCGATCATCCTCGGCCGCACCTATCAGGAGACACGGGCAAGCTATGAGAATATGAACAAACCCCATCGAGGTCAGCGCTACAATAATGGCTTGTTCTCCATTATCTATGAGATGGGCGAACGCATTATCAGTGAACATAAATCAATTGATGAGCAGCTGACCATCTATTTCACCCCCTCCCTGCAGGAGATGATCGGCCATCACAAATACGCCACCGCCTGGGCCCATGCAGTGAAGGAACATCTGCATCAGCGGGGCCTTCATGAACGGCCCCTTCATATCGTCAGCGCCAATATGCATTCTGTGAAAAATATCCTTTATGGCGCCGGTACATTGAAAAAAGGAGGAGAAAGTGTCCCTACCAGTCTCTACGATATGATCCCGGCCCTGAAGGGGAAAGATGCAGAGGTGGAATCCTTTGCTCAGAACTATGGATTTTCTTTCCTTGCAGATCTCTCAGGTTCGAGTATTGATGTCATGGTGATTGATGTGGCAGAGATCAAGAGTGATTTTTTTCACCCTGATCTGTCCTTTGACCCGGCGTATATCCAGAAAGAGAAGCCGGTGATTGTGGTCATGGATTACGCCTTTGGCACCCAGGCCTTTGAGATTATGGACGAACTTCTCTGTCCCTGTCATTTTGAAGAGAAAACAATCACCTTTCGCATTGAGTCCATTTCCATAATGGGCAAGGCGGGTATCCTTCCCGGGAAAAAGGGAGACATCATGCTGGCCACGGCCCATGTCATGGAGGGGACGCCGCACAACTATATCGTGGTCAATGACTTGAAGGTCGAAGATTTTGCAGGGAAAGCGGATGTGTATGTAGGGCCGATGGTGACGGTGCTTGGCACCTCCCTGCAGAATCGTGATGTCCTGGAGCGTTTTTACAGCTCCAGCTGGAAGGCGGTAGGGCTTGAGATGGAGGGGGGCCATTATCAGCGGGCCATCAATGCGGCGGTCATTCAAGGACATATCTCCACCCTGGTAAGAGTGCGTTATGCTTACTATGCCTCGGATAATCCCCTGCGCGGCGGGCAGACCCTGGCCGCTGGTTCCATGGGGGCTGAAGGGATAGCTCCCACCTATCTTATCACCAAGGTCCTGGTGCAGAAAATTCTCAATCCACCTGCGGAGCGACGATGCGATTTGTAAAAGGACAGCGTCTGGCCCTGGTCTCACCGTGGGTACTTGCCGCAGCCTGTGCCCTTTTGGCCCTGATTATCGGGGTGTTTGCCGTCAGTAATTACCGGCGTGAAAAAAGCCTGATGACCGATGTCCTGCTCTAGCGGGGAGCAACATTAATCCGTTTTGTGACCTCTGGCGCCAGGGCCTCATTTCTTGGTGGAGTAAGGGAAGGCCTGGAGCCTGTGTGGCAATCTCCTGAACATATGCAAACAGTGCTGCAACATGCTGCCGAACATCCGGGGGTACATTTCCTGGTCCTGGTGGACGCTTCTGGAAAGATACTTGCCAGTTCTACACCTGAAAATGTGAATACCCATGTTGATGAAGAGACCCTTGCCTTTATTGGTTCTATTGAACAGGGGGCTCATGATCAGGGAAGGTTCCGTTATCGTATCGGTGGATCTGATAAGGCTACATCCTTTCAGGTAGCAGCTCTTTTTGCCCCCATTCCTAAAAGACAAATGGAACAGCAAGAAGCACGATTGAAAGGTTTAGGTCGAGGTGGCGAAAACATGGGGAGGATGATGGGGCATCAATTCTGCCCATTGGAATGGAGTGACGAGCTGGAGCGGGTGAGCAAACAAAAATATAGTATTCTGGTGGAGCTTGATCTGGCGCAATTGAACAAGGCGGTCAGGCAGCAGCTTCTACAGATTGTGATCCTTTCCGTTGTCCTTCTGCTGGTAGGAATCGGCGGCTGGCTGTCCCTGTTGACCCTTGAGGGCCTGAAAGGGTCACAGAGCAGATTGAGCCGAATCAAGGCCTTTCGGGATATTCTCATTTCCTCTCTACCGGTGGGTTTGATTGTTACTGATAGCGAGGGGAAAATTATTCTCTGTAATCAGTTTGCTGAGAAGATGGCTTCTGTGACTGAGAATGAGGTGGTGGGTTCTGCCCCTGAGGATGTGCTGGCCCCGGAACTGGCTCTGGCGTTGGCTCTTGGTCGCTCTTTACAGGCTAGGAATTCTTTCAATGAGGCGTCCATCCCTGGCAAGGGCCGTAATGAGCAAGCTGTTGATTCGGTGCAAAAGGAAATTATCCTGCCTGATAACAAAGGGGTGAAACGCACCCTCCAGTTGAACAGCCTCTCTGTTGTGGAGAGTGAAGGCGCTCCAGCTGGCGCTATGCTCTTGATCCAGGATTTGAGCCAGGTGAAATCCCTGGAAGAGGAGCTGCGGCGGAGTGAGAGGATGGCCGCACTTGGCAAAATGGCTGCAGGTGTTGCCCATGAACTGAGAAATCCATTGAGTTCCATCAAGGGTCTGGCCATTCTGCTCAAATCACGGTTTCATGAGAAGAGCAGCGATCTGGAAACAGCTGATATCCTGGTGCAGGAGGTGGAGCGCTTGAACCGCAGTATCGGTGAATTGCACGATTATGCCCGACCTCAGAAGCTGATTAAGGGTGATGTTCACACCGTAGAGGAGGTTCAAAAAGAAGTGTCGCTTATCC
>JANZPQ010000168.1:0-3049 GCA_038040945.1 Desulfobulbaceae bacterium
ACTCCTCTTGGAGTGCGAGTTGTATCTCTTTGCTAAATCTAATAATTTACCCACTTCAGTCCTTATGACCAATCCGATAAAAAAATATCGATTCATTGCCGGCGCGATTTGGGTCGGCACTGTTCTTTTTTCCTTTCTCTGGAATCAGGCCGATGATATCCGGGAAAGAAATGCCATTGCCCTTGAAACAGCCAAGGCTTTTTTGACCCACATTGTTGCTGTTCGTACCTGGAATGCTGAACATGGCGGGGTTTTTGTCTTCACCGATGAGAAAACCCCTGTCAGTCCGTACATGCCGGAAGATCTGCAAGGTGTCGTGACCAATGATGGTCGCAGGCTCACCAGGGTCAATCCCGCCTATATGACCCGACAAATTTCTGAGATTGCTGATCGTCAGGGAAAAGTGAGATTTCATCTGACAAGTCTTGACCCGATCCGCCCTGAAAACAAGGCCCTGGACTGGGAGGAGGAGTGGCTGAAAGATTTTGAGAATGGGGTTGAAGAACGGAGTGCTTTTGTCGAAACCCCGGGAGAGCGAACGTTCCGTTATATGGAGCCATTACAGGTCACAGAGGCGTGTCTTCCCTGCCATAATAATTATAGATCCGGAGAAATTCGTGGCGGGATTTCCGTTTCCCTGCCCCTGCGTTTTCATAAATACCCCTGGCCTCTGCTGATCAGTCATCTTGTGGCGGCAATCATGGGGCTGCTGGTCATCCATTTTTTCGCCAGTCGGTTGCAAGCTCGCAGCGAACAGTTGCTGGTTAGCAACCAGCGTCTGTTAAAGGAAATTGAAGAGCACAAGCAAAGTGAAAAGGAACTGGTAATAATCAAGGAAGAGCTTGAGCTCAGGGTCACCAGTCGAACAGCCGAGCTGATAAGAACAAACACCCTCCTTGATGCCAAGATCAAAGAGCAGCAGCAGGTTGAAAAAGCTCTGGTTGAAATTAATGATGAATTTATCCAGATTTTTAACAGCGCTCCGGATGGTATGTGTATCATTGACACGGACTTTGTCGTCAATCGTGCCAACAGGGCGTTCATGACTCTTACCGGTTATAGCGCAGAGACGATTGTCGGACGTAAATGTTTTGAGGTCTTTGCTGGACCGTGCTGTAACACTCCTGATTGTACTTTGACCAGGATTCTTAAAGGTGCTGAAAGGGTGGAACTGGAGGCGAGAAAGGTAAGGGCGGATGGCAGTATCTACCCCTGTGCGGTAACCGCCACTCCGTTCCGTTCGCCCAGTGGTAAGACGATTGGGATTATAGAGGTTTCAAGGGATATCAGCAGTTGGAAGGAAGCGGAGAGCGCTCTGTCGCAGGCAGTTCAGGATCTTTTCTTGCGTAACCAGGAGCTTCAGGATTTTTCTCACGTGATATCCCATGATCTCCAGGAGCCGTTGATGTTGATCCAGGCATTCAGTCAGCGTTTACAAAATAATTGTCTTGCAACCCTCACGGAGAAAGGAAAGGCCTATCTCGAACGGATTCTCAGCTCGTCAGACCGCATGCAGCTGCTGATTCATGGTCTGCTCAATTATACCAGGGTAGAGAAAGAATCCCAGCCCTTTGCCCAAGTTCAGTTGAACACTATTATCAGGGAAGTTCTTGAAGATCTGACTGTGATGAGGGAAGAGAATAATGCTGCTATTACAGTTGATGAGCTGGGGAGTATCATGGCCGATCCACTGCAGATGCGGCAACTCTTCCAGAATATCATTGGCAACAGTCTGAAATATCATCATCCCGAGCGTCGCCCTGAGATTCGGATTACCCTTGCCCTGGTGCCGGAGGGATATGATCCTGATACCCATGTGTCCATTTCCATAAAGGATAACGGTATAGGGTTCAAGGAAGAATATCAGGAAAAGATCTTTGATATTTTTCAGCGACTGCATACCAGACAGCAATTCAAGGGAACGGGGATTGGTCTTTCTATCTGTAAGAAGATCGTTGAGCGTCATCATGGTACTATTACTGCTGCTGCGGTCCCGGAGCAGGGTGCGGAGTTTATTGTTACGTTGCCGCGGGTTCAGAAGCAAGGGAGTCACCCCCTTGAAGTGCTGCCAGGTTGATTGATTTTTTGTTATGAGGCAGGTAGTATACCGTCATGCCTTTCTTGCAATTAACCGATGATCTCATCTTCCCGCCACCATCCCTTGCCGATGAAAACGGGCTCCTGGCTGTTGGGGGAGATCTGCAGCCGGCCAGACTGGTGGCGGCCTACAGGTCAGGAATTTTCCCCTGGTTTTCTCCGGGCGACCCCATCCTCTGGTGGTTCACTGATCCCAGGTTGGTTCTTTTTCTAAAAGACTTCAGGGTCAGCAGAAGGCTGGCCAGAGAGATCAGGAAGGCACCTTTCAGGGTCACTTTTGACCAGGCCTTTGAGAGGGTCATCGCCTCCTGCTCCCAGGTTCGCACAGAAAAGGGAGAGGGGACCTGGATCAGCAGCCAGATGCGCGAGGCCTATTGCCTGTTGCATGATCTGGGTTATGCTCATTCGGTTGAATGCTGGCAGGGTGAGGTCTTGGCAGGTGGCCTGTACGGGATTGCCCTTGATCGAATTTTTTTTGGTGAATCGATGTTCACCCGTGTCAGTAATGGTTCCAAGGTTGCCCTTGCCGCCTTGGTGTCCAGATTAAAAACGGCCAATTTCCAACTTATAGACTGCCAGATGACCACCCGGCATCTTGTAAGTTTCGGGGCGCAAGAGATCTCAGGGGCAGCATTCCTTGATCAGCTCAAGCTCTTTATTCAAACAACTCTTCCCAGTGGTAAATGGTACGAATGATGCTTTCTGAAGACAATGATATCTGTGATGGCTGTGGCAAAAGTGCGCTTCTGCAGGAGATGCAGGGCAATGAGTTTTGTGATTCGTGTGGTCATCTTGCCAGGATTATAAAAACAGAACCGCAATTACTGCGTAAGATCTGCACCTTGACCCATTCTGATCCGCATGGCTCTGCTGGCGGTGAACAGGTGTGTCCCGCCGGCGTGTCTCAAGAGCTGCCCGAGGTCCTTGATGCCGTCCGCTACCGAACTCGCGA
>JANZPQ010000169.1:0-2521 GCA_038040945.1 Desulfobulbaceae bacterium
TTTTTGGGTTTCCCTCCTGCCCGAAAAGGACAACGTCAAAAGCTCCTTTCTACCTTTGTTGACTCCCCAAGGGCCCTGGTTTTTTATGAATCTCCCCATCGGATTCAGGCTCTTCTTACTGATGTGCTGGCTATATTAGGAGATCGGCAGGCATTCTGGGGAAGGGAGTTGAGTAAACTTTATGAAGATCTTCAGGCAGGCCCTGTCAGCCAATTGCTTGAACTGACCACTGGTAAAAAAAATAGGGGTGAATTTGTTCTGATTATCCACCCGGGCTCATGCCAGCAGGCCACAGGTGAAAATGTTGAAGAGATCCTTCTCTGGTATAAAGAAAATACTGAACTTTCTTTAAAGGATGTGAGTCGACGTGTAGCCAAAGATCTGGGGATTTCCCGCTCCAATGTTTATCAAATGGCTCTGGAACTCTGGGCCGCGACTAAAGAAGAAACATGAAAAAACTTCGCACCTGTATCACCCCGGATAAACATTTTCTCTACGGTATCCACAAACCATCCTATACGGTCTCTAATCTCAGGGATAATAAAAAAGTTGAGCGCTTAGGTTTCATTGCTGGCGCTCTTGATGGCGAGTCTGAGCTGGATAATCGGGACAATTACCCGGACGGTACTCTGTCTATTGATAAGGCCGACTGGATCTTTGAAATTCCTAATCCTTTCCCTTTCCGCGGTACTACCTTTATTGACCAGGAGTGGGCGGATGCCAGTGCTGCAGACTACCGCCGGATCTCCCTTCCGGTTAGAGAGCAGGTATCACTGACCCAAATACTTAAACAATCAGCTGTACAATCAACACTGTTCAGTAAACTTCCATCTGTTGTCTTGCTCACTTTAGCTACCTGTTCCACTGATCCGGAGGATCTCATCCAGCTTGCTGAACTCAGTTGTCAGATCGAAAAAGACCAGGTCGGGGTTCCTTGTGGTCTGCAAGATCGGAGGAACAAACATGGCAGGGTCCGCCCCGTCCTCCATAACCATGCCCTGTTTGAGGCAGTGGCCAACAATCCTTCTCTGCCGGACAGCTACAAGAAAGTTATGGTTCTCAGGCCAGGTGCCCAAGGGGGCAGTGAGATTGTTGGGGAGTCTCTGGGAAATGGAGATTCTCACGTCTTTGAGTATCTGCGCCGGAATTCCTATATTGCCGGCGGCCATTACGCGGCTAATATGGCAGACGATGCAGTACGTTATTCAATCAAGGAACTTTCTGCGGCCGATATGCAGGGATTGCGTCATCTCTACTATCAGCGGATATATATTCGATTGGCGGAACAGTTGGATCTGGACCTGCCCGCTGAGCAACAGGGACTAAGTCAAGAACAATTGGAAATCTTGCGGCTAAAGATTCAGCAGGCACTCAATACGCAGGATAGCGCGTCGCTGGCAACACTCTGGGGCTGGAATTTTGGCTTTGACTTTGCGGCCAGCGGCTATCGCCTGCATGCGTCCCACCAGCAGATCCATCAGCAATATGCGATGATTCCGGAGACGGTTGCCGCCTATTCGGCTGATCCTGAGACCTCCTGCTGTGAGCTGCCGGCCTTTGGCTGCGGCGATATGGTCGCTGAGGTGATGCACCACTATCGTGAAGAGTATGGCACTGATTTTTTTGCTGATTATATCGGCTGTATCAAAAATAACAGAAGGATGGATGACCGTAAGGAGCTGGAAGCTAGTCTGGTGGTGTGGGAGGACGAGCATGTCATGCTCTTTGTGCCCAAGGCCCAGACCTCTCAGTGGGAGTTACAGTTGATGGCCTTGGATGACGGACAAGGCAAGGCGGTTGGCAATATTCTGGAGGCGGATCCTGCTATGCGGGCCTCACTGGATAAAGGTATCCTGCTGGCGCAAAAGGCCCTGGCCGGGCTGGGCGCGCGCATGGTGACCTCAATTGAGTATCCGAAACGCATGAGTTGCAGGAGCAGAAAGGGAGAGGCAGGTCAACACCTGCTCTACGCCTTTCTGCCTCGTCTACCGGAATCACCTGGCGCCTTCAGCGAGGCCCAGCTCCGTTTTATCAATGGCCACTATCCAGAGGATTTTGCCGCCGTCTGTCGGCAGCAGCTGGCCAATCTCGAATAAACTTGTGATTAATGGGCGACAATATTCACATTTACTTTTGTCTTGCCCAGCACCTTCTGCAGTCCCAGTTGTTGCGGAACATTTAAGACCAGGGGGCCACTTATATTGGCACCAAGTTGTGTCTGCTGCACTCCGCTGTCATTCTCTGGTTTTACCAGCATGAGAAAGATACCGATATCCATGGGGTCGGTTGCCTGAAGAATCTCCTGCTCACTGTCGCTGAGATAGAGATCATAATTCAGGTCATACTCCGTTGGATCGACAAGAGTGAAGGTAACGGCAGGACTATCACACGATTCCAGCCAATAGGCGGAAACGGCCTCATCATCCTTGTGAAATATCTTGAAAGTAGTGTATTCTTCGAAACCTGGGATTTCTTGAGGAAAGGTGAAGATCTTTTCACTGTCAATTCTGGGCTGTCCTGT
>JANZPQ010000170.1:0-7595 GCA_038040945.1 Desulfobulbaceae bacterium
TGTTTTGATCTCTTTTTGGATGTAGCGGACGGTGAGAATTACTTTTACCTCGGTGGTGTTATTACCAGCGCCATAGGAGAGGCTAGGCAGTTGAATGGAGATAATCTCGCCTGCCAGGATAAGATCGGCTCCTGTCTTTTCATTTGTCACCTTGAGAGAACTGGATTTCTGGAACCAGTGAGTAAGTGACTGATAAATCTTGGTGTCAAGTTGCAGGGCATTCGTCCTGTTTTTCCAATGGGTAACATATATAGATTTTTCAGGCCCTGTATAGACATACGGACTATGGTACCCACACCCGGCAAGGAAGAAGGCTGTAAGGAGAAAAAGAGAGCTGAGACGAAGTGTTGTTTTCAACAGTTTACTCCAATAAGTAGAAGTTTAGGGGGCGTTATAAAATAGCCATTATATTTCAATCAGTTATTCGCTCTGGCCAGTGGCGACCAAGTTGCGATAAAGTCATGGACGACGAAGGAACGACCGGCACCTTTATGCTGTTTGCACTCTTTCAACGTTACTGTTATTTCTATTACAATAATTCAATTAAAATATCCTTAAACAACAATATTGACA
Source organism: Desulfobulbaceae bacterium (assembly GCA_038040945.1). Taxonomy (GTDB): domain Bacteria; phylum Desulfobacterota; class Desulfobulbia; order Desulfobulbales; family Desulfocapsaceae; genus UBA2270. The sequence goes on from JANZPQ010000170.1 coordinate 574, forward strand.
AGCTTCTTCTGCACGACAATAACTTTTTTGACGGGCTTACCTTGAATGAGTTTCTGAATATTTTCATCCTTAAGTGCCATCTCCTTGATTACATCGTCGTCGATATCGACAGCAACCTGGAGACGGGAACGAACCTTGCCGTTGACCTGAATGACGAGGGTCAATTCCTCTTCTTTGGCCGCTTCGATGTCAAGTTCTGGCCACTTTGCCTGATCAATGGAGCAGGAACTGCCAATCTGCTGCCACAGTTCGGCGCAGAAATGGGGAACCATGGGGGAGAGTAAAAGAAGAATTGTTTGTACCGCCTCCTGAATCAAGGCCGGTGTCACGTTATCCAGGGTTGTATCTTCGTCCAGTGGAGAAAGGGTGGTCAGGGTGTTGAACAGCTCCATGACACCACTGATGGCGGTGTTAAAGTGAAAATTACTCTCAATGTTTAAGGTCACCCTCTGGATGGTCTGGTGGGTCTTGCGATGGAGTGCCTGGTCCGCCTCACTTCGGAGCTCTATTTTCCCGTCGCTGAGGGTCAGGAGTCCCCTGCGAGCCATGACATAGCGATAAATCCGGTTGAGGAAACGAAAGGCGCCTTCAACGCCCTTGGCATTCCATTCCAGATCTTTTTCAGGCGGGGCGGCAAAAAGACTGAACAGACGCACCGTATCCGCTCCATATTCGTTAATCAGGTCATTGGGGTCAACAACGTTGCCCTTCGATTTTGACATCTTGGCGCCATCTTTGATCACCATCCCCTGGGTCAGGAGGTTGGTGAACGGCTCGTCGATGTCAATGTAGCCCAGATCGCGAAGGACCTTGGTGAAGAAACGGGAGTAGAGCAGGTGAAGAATGGCGTGTTCCACGCCCCCGATATACTGGTCTACCGGCAGCCAGTGTGAAGCCCTGGCACGGTCTATGGGGGCATCGGTAAAACGGGGACAGGTGTAACGGACAAAATACCAGGAGGATTCGACAAAGGTGTCCATGGTATCGGTTTCACGACGGGCCGGACCACCACAGGCGGGACAGGTGGTTGTGATAAAGGATTCACGCTGGTGCAGTGGAGAGCAGGTGTTCTGTCCTGAGTCCGCATCTTCCGGCAGGACCAGAGGAAGCTGCTCCACCGGTACGGGCTGCACCCCGCATGTGTCGCAATGAATCATGGGGATCGGGGCGCCCCAGTAACGTTGCCTGGAAATGCCCCAGTCGCGCAGCCGATAGGTGGTATGGGCCGCCCCAAAACCCTGGGCTGTGGCATGATCGATAATGGCTTGTTTCGCCTCTGTTGAAATCATTCCATTGAAGGTCCCTGAGTCTGTAAGCAGACCTGGTTCAATGGATGCAGCCTCCATCACGCCTTCAGAGAGGGTAGTGCCTTCAGGGATAACAACCTGCTTGACAGGCAGGCCATATTTCCTGGAAAATTCAAAATCCCGCTGGTCATGGGCAGGCACTGCCATGACCGCTCCGGTGCCGTATCCCATGAGGACAAAATTGGCGACATAGACGGGGATCTTGTCACCGTTAAAGGGGTTGAGGCAGTAACGTCCAGTAAAGATCCCTTTCTTCTCCTGTTCCTCGTCAGGTTTCTGCTGCTGCTTTTCTGTGATGATGGCGTCAATAAAGTCACGGATCGCCTGCTCCTGCTCAGATCCCTTGATCAGGGTTTCCACCAGTGGATGTTCAGGGGCAATGGACATGAAGGTCACACCAAAGATGGTGTCAGGTCGGGTGGTGAAGATTGAAAGGAGCTCTTCGCTTCCTTCAATCTTGAAATCACAGCTGAGGCCCTCTGATTTGCCAATCCAGTTGCGCTGCATGGTCACGACCTTGTCCGGCCAGCCACTCAGTTTGTCAAGATCGCGGAGCAGCTCCTCCGCATAATCGGTGATCTTGAAAAACCAGCCATTCATCTGCCGGGGGGTAACGGCCTCATCACAACGCCAGCAGGTTCCATTAATCACCTGCTCATTGGCGAGTACGGTCTGGCAGGAATGGCACCAGTTGACAGTGGTGTTTTTCTGATACACAATCCCTTTTTCATACATCTGGAGAAACAGAAGCTGCTCCCAGCGATAATAGGCGGGATTGCACGTGGCAATCTCACGGCCCCAGTCATAGGAGAGGCCGAGTTTACGTAACTGCTCACGCATGTAATCAATGTTGTCATAGGTCCAGCGGGCCGGGTGGGTATTGTTTTTCTGAGCGGCATTTTCAGCAGGCAGCCCAAAGGCGTCCCAACCCATAGGATGGAGGACATTGAATCCGCGCAGCCGTTTATAACGGGCGATGACATCCCCTATGGAATAATTACGGACATGCCCCATGTGGATACGTCCCGAGGGATAGGGAAACATCTCAAGGACATAATATTTTTCCCGGCCATCATCTTCAGAGACCTTGTACCTTTCTTCTCTCTGCCAGAGCTCCTGCCAGTTGGCTTCTATTGTTTTGAAATCATATGTGTTGTCTGGCTCTGCTGTGGTGGACATGCGTGTTCCTCGGTATAAAAAAAACTGGAAAGTATATAGGGTATCTTGAAAAATGGTCTTTTTGCCCAAGCTCTGCGTTGTTCTGAAAATTTTATCCTCGGAATATTAACTATATGCCTGTGGTAAAATTTTCTTCACGCCTTGATCTTGAACAAAAAACCTGATTTTTCAAGGTACCCTATAGCTAATGCTCTTGCTTTGCAGGTGGTGTTAATAGTTTCCCGGTCCGTCGTATTGGCTCATGTTCTCAAAGAGGGTGAACTCTTTAAGGAAGGTCAGTTTGAACGTCCCTGTCGGACCGTTTCGCTGTTTACCGATGATGATCTCGGCGCTGCCTTTTTCCGGATTATCCTCAGCCTTGTTGTATACTTCGTCCCGGTAGATGAAACAGATGACGTCAGCGTCCTGTTCAATCGCTCCTGATTCGCGAAGATCCGACATCATGGGTCTTTTGTCGGTACGGCTTTCGAGTCCACGGTTGAGCTGTGACAGGGCTACAACAGGGATCTTGAGTTCCTTGGCCATGGCCTTGAGTGATCGTGAGATCTCACTGATCTCCTGTGTGCGATTTTCAGTGGAGTTACGACCGCGCATGAGTTGCAGATAATCAACGAGGATCATGCCAATATTATGCTGGGCCACGAGTCGGCGTACCTTGGCCCGCATTTCAAGGACGGAGATTGCAGGGGTGTCATCGATATAAATCGGGGCCCGTTCAAGCATGCCGACGGCCCGTGTCAGTTTGGGCCAGTCTTCAGGCTGCAGCTTGCCGGTACGAATCCGCTGGGAATCAATGCGGCCGACAGAACAGAGCAGGCGCATGACCAGCTGCTCATGGGACATCTCCAGGCTGAAGATGCCGACACCAATATTGTCCACCAGGGCTGCGTGCTGGGCGATGTTCATGGCAAAAGCGGTCTTGCCCATGGAAGGGCGGCCAGCCAGGATAATGAGATCAGAAGGCTGAAGTCCTGCTGTCATCTTGTCCATCTCGACATATCCCGTTGCCGCACCGGTGATCAGCTCTTTTCTCTCATAGAGTTTTTCGATGGTCTTGAAGGCCGCCGGGATTGCCTGACCCATAGAGGTAAATCCCTGGCTGCTCTTGGAGCTGGCAATCTCGAAAATGGCCTGTTCGGCCTCATCTACCAGGGTGTCGATATCACCCTGCTCGTCATAACAGCGTGAGGCGATCTCGGTGTTTACCGAAATCAGGTTTCTCAGGATTGCCTTTTGATGGATAATCCTGGCGTAATGGGTGAGATTGGAGGTAACCGGGACCATGGAGGTGAGCATGGCAAGGTATCCTGCGCCGCCTATCTCGTCAAGTTTGTTGTTGTTTTTCAGCTGATTGGTAACGGTGATCAGGTCCTGAGGCTCATTTTTCTCAAAGAGCTGGATCATGGCCTCAAAGATCTGTTTATGGGCCGGGCGATAAAAATTTGCCGGCTGCAGGATTTCAAGAACAGTGCCAAGTGACTGATCCTTGAGCAGGATGGTGCCGAGTACCGATTGCTCAGCCTCAAGATTCTGGGGAGGAACCCTGCCTCCAGGTGGGGATGGCGCTGGTGTGGTCATAGAAAAGAGCTCACTCATCTTGAAACTGACCGTGACGGAAAGAGGATGTAAAAATGACAACACACCGAAGAGGAGATTCCTCCTTTACGGTGTGTTGGGTGGCAGAGCATACCCGCCAGTCAGGAAACAGTATGGATTGGCACTGTTTATTTGCTGACTGTCACCAAATCAGACCTTCTCAGTGGTTGGTACAATCTTGACGGTAATATCTGTGGTCATTTGAAAACCGACCTTGACCTGAACAGTAAATTCGCCCAGTGTCTTGATGGGATCAGCAAGAACGATCTGTTTCTTGTCGATAACGATATCCATCTCTGTCAATTTCTGGTGAATGTCAGCGCTGGTGACTGAACCAAACAGTCTGGAGTCATCCCCTGAGAGCTGGGCAATGGTAACGGTGATTCCTGCCAGCTTTTTGGAGAGGGCTTCTGCCTGCTGACGCTCCGACTCAAGTTTTGCCTTGATGGTGGCAAGACTCCGGTCAAGAATGGCCTTGTTCTGAGCATTGGCCAGAACAGCCTTGCCCTGGGGCAACAGATAATTACGACCATATCCCGGCTTTACGTTGACAAGGGTGCCTTCCTGGCCGAGGGTACTTATGGTCTCTTTCAATATAAGTTCCATGTTTTTACTCCTTAAAGTTGTTTGCGTATGGGGTGCTGGATTCGAGTCGCGGAGACCTTTTTATAAGGTATCTTTCTGATCCGGATCCTGACTGCTTAAATGCCGTAAATCAAACCAGACATCAGCGAGTCCGATCACTGATAAAAAAATGGTTCCCAATGATTGGAAAACAACAATCACATAGAGAAGGGAACGTATGAATAAAGGGACTTTCCACTTATTTAAAAAAAAGAGGAAAATGGAAAGGCCCTGGAAACAATAAATAAGACTTGCAATCACTAACAGGTTGAATCCGATGGTCCTGGCCATTGGTAAAGGCATCAGGGCCAGTATTGCCGCTGCGACCACTAACCAGACAAGTTTCTCCGGTAGTTGCCAGAATTGATATTCAGGCCAGGGTCTCTGCCCGCTGTTTTTCTGGAGCATCCTGTTGCCGAACACCATGGCCAGCCACACTGTAATCATGGCCAAACTGGCTAAGATTGCGGGCATTAACTGAGACAGACGTTCTTTAATCTCTAAGAAGGTCTGAGCCAGTAAATAATACGATTCAGCCGGAATCTGCTCATTTTCCTGATAATACTTCAGCGCTTCATCTATTCCCTGATTGACTGACTGCAAGAGCATGGAATAGGGATGGTTGCCTTCTGTGATGGCAATCATACCGGAAAAAAGAAACAATGAAACGCTTAAAACAACAACTCCTTTGAGGCCAGCTAAAGCCGGCGCATTGCCTTGGACAACCGAACGGGCTAATATGAAACCGGTCGGAAAGAGGATCAAGGCGAGCATAACTTGGCTTGCCATTTGTAAAATCACTCCTGCCAGCAGGGCAATAAGTGTTCCCTGCAGGAGGTATTTGCCGCCGGCCTGGCTGCCATATCTGCAAAGATAATAAAAAACAAGCAACGGTACTGCGCCATACAGCCAGCCAAAAAGTGAATTCTGCAGCCCAGGCAGGAGAAGAGTCCCTGTCACGATAAGGATCTTTTTGAATATCTTCATCACTTCAGGAGGTTCGCCTGCCTGGTTTACCGTTGTAATAGGCCTTGCTCCCTTTTATCTCGGGATGGAACCTGTGTACGGCAACAGCGCAATCTGGCGCGCTTTCTTTATTGCCTCGCACAGCTGGCGCTGGTGGGTGGCGCAGGTTCCTGAGATACGGCGAGGCATGATTTTTCCTCGTTCTGAAATGAAATAGCGTATTGTCTTCAGGTCCTTATAGTTGATAATCGTTTCCTGGTCAGTAGTGCAGAACCTGCAGACCTTTTTTCGTGCAAAAACGCGTTTTATAGGAGGCATGTGAGTTTCCTGTATATTTATTTGGTTATGTATGGGGGGGAGATCGTGTTTTTATTCGTCAGAATCGTTTGAATCATCGTCAGAATCATCATTCTCATCAGATTCTCCGGATTCTTTAGCAGCCTTGCGTGTTGCTATGTCAACTTTGGCCTGCTCGATCTTTTCCGCTGTAATGTCGTCTGCAAGCTTGACGGTCATATACTTGAGGACAGAGTCATCAATCCGGAATTTCCGCTCCATCTCAAAGACTGCAGCCGGTTCTGTTGCATAATCACAGAGAATGTAAGTGCCCTGACTCTCTTTTTTGATCAGATAGGCGAATTTCCGCAGGCCCCAGCGGTCAAGATGGATGATGGTGCCGCCTTCTTTCAGAATAATCGCATTTGTATTGTCAATAATAGTGTTGATCTCTTCTTCTCCAAGATTTGGTCGAAGAATATAGATCGTTTCGTACCTGCGCATGTGTTCCTCCTCGTGGACCCATGATTGTCGGGATATGTGTATCCCTGATTTTCGGCTCTCATCCGCACGCGGCAGAGAGCGAAGAGGTACCTGTCTGGCACCATTGCCGGACTGGGGATGGTGAACACTCTAAGAGTATCCACCATTGATTAGAAAAATAGATATAAATACATCGGCTCGTAAGCCGTGTCAATTTGTTTTTTTCTCTTTTTCCTGAGATTTGATAGCCCGCCACTGTTTCTCAAGCTCTTCCAGTGACCCAGTTTCGCCATCGGCAAAGACGTGAGGGTGTCTTCGGATCATTTTTTCATTAATGTTTCTGATGATGTCATTGAGCGTAAAAGTACCATTTTTTTTATTGATCTCAGCCATGAGGATCAGCAGAAACAGCATGTCACCCAGTTCTTCACAGAGATTCTCAGGGTCATTCTTGTCAATGGCTTCGATAACCTCGGCGAACTCTTCAATAAAATATTTTCTCAGACTGAGAGTTGACTGCTTCTGGTCCCATGGGCAGCCTTCAGGACCAAGCAGGGAGCGTACAGTCTTGAGCAGGAGCGAAAAATGGTG
>JANZPQ010000171.1:0-4295 GCA_038040945.1 Desulfobulbaceae bacterium
ACCCTGGTGTGATTGGCAGGCAGAACCGGATGGTCTCGATCAACATGGCGCTCGAGATTGATCTCACCGGCCAGATCTGTTCTGATTCCGAAGAGGGGAATTTCTACTCCGGGATCGGCGGCCAGGTGGATTTCAACCGCGGGGCGGCCAGCTCGCCAGGCGGTCGGGCGGTCATTGTCATGCCGGCCACCACCAGAGATGGCAAATCACGCATCGTGGCATCCTTGAGCAGCGGCTCCGGTGTGGTGGTCACCCGGGGGACCGTTCATTATGTGGTCACAGAATACGGGGTGGCCTATCTGCACGGCAAATCGATCCAGGATCGAACCCTGGCCCTCGTCTCCATTGCCCATCCTGATCATCGGGAGCAACTCCTGAAGCAGGCCATTGAGGCCAGATATATCCGCCGGGAATTCTCCGACGTGGAGGGGAAATTTGTCATCGCCTCCCAGGAGCTGATGAAGACCAGCTTCCTGCTCGACAGTGGCACCCAGGTCAATTTCCGGCCCATTCATCCCACTGATGAACCGCTGATGCGGGATCTGCTTTATGATCTGTCCAAGGAGACCCTCTACTATCGTTTCATGAGCCATAATCAGCGATTCGGCCAGAAACAGATCCAGAATTTTGTCTATGTTGATCACCGCAAGGACGTGGCCATTGTCGGCACCCTGCCCGAGGCCTATGGTGAGGATATCATCGCCGTTGGCCGTTATTATCTCGATGAGGGCACCAACCGCGCCGAGGTCGCCTTTGTCATCCGTGATGAGTGGCAGAATAAGGGCTTGGGCAGCTTTCTCTTCCGCCACCTGATGACTATTGCCAAGGCCAGTGGTATCAGTGGCTTTACAGCCGAGGTCCTGCGTGATAATAAGAGGATGCAGGCGATATTCAACCATTCCGGCTACAAGGTGCAGAGCCGGATAGAGGAAGGTGTGCATAGTTTCAGAATTGAATTCTGATATGGCTGTAAATGGTCTCGTCTTTGTGCAGAGGCGCACAGGCTCAAAGAACAGCGTAGGTCGGGTTTCTAACCCGACGCAGGGGTTCCATTGCACGTCCGGCGTCGGGCTCGAAGCCCGACCTACATTTGGCAACGGGATCATACAAGGTCGGGTTGGCGCAGCGTAACCCGACACCCATCAATTCGGTATGAACAAGACTAACTAGCCCGGACATTTCATAAGAATGATGCATATGCCCGTAGGAGCGACCTTGGTCGCGATTGTTACCGGTTTTGATGAAGTGACTTTTTCGCGACCAAGGTCGCTCCTACTGGGGACTGCTCAGCGTCTCTGCGCCTCTGCGCGAGATGATAATGTTTGTCAGCTTCTCTTTTAAAGTAAGGACTATGAAGCAACAACAAACAGAGTGTTATCGCTGCGGTGTCTGCTGTCAGAAGGGCGGACCGGCCCTGCATGGGCAGGATCTGGCCCTGGTGCGCAGCGGACACCTGCCCATAGAAGATCTGATCACCATCCGCTGCGGCGAGCTGGCCCACAATCCCCTCACGGGCAGGATTGAACCGGTGTCTGAGGAGCTGGTAAAAATACGGGGAAGCGGTCAGGAGTGGTGCTGCTGTTATTATGAGCCGACCAGTAAGGGCTGTTCCATCTACGGGAAGCGGCCCCTCTCCTGCGGGGTGCTGAAGTGCTGGCAGCCTGAGGAGACCCTGGCCCTTGTCGGCCGGGATCTCCTCAGTCGTCTGGATATCCTGGAAGCCGATAACCCGTTCCGGCTTCACGTCCAGGAGCACGAGCGTCTATGCCCCTGTCCTGATATGGGCGAGGTGCAAAAAAATCTGGCTGAACAGGCAGGCAGCGCCCTGCGATCACTGGAGGTGCTGGTAAATAGTGATATTGCCTTTCGCAACCGACTGGTGCAGGAGTGCAACCTGCCCCTGGCTCGTGAGCTCTTTCTCTTTGGCCGGCCGCTTTTTCAATTGCTGCAACCCCTCGGTGTGCTTGTCTCCGAGTCTCCCCAGGGGCTGAGGCTGGCAATTCGCAAAAAGTAGCTTTCAATCTCGTTCCCATGCGGCGCATGGGGACGAGATTGAAAATTCAGATTGCCATACTTTCATTTCGACCAACGCCCCCCTGTCATTCCGAACGCAGGTGAGGAATCTTAAGTGGTACGGAGGAACAGGATTTCTCGCTTCGCGTCGAAATGACAAAAGCTGCGCGTCGGAATGACAGGCTTTTTCTGGCCTTTTACGAGATTGGCAACCTGCTCTTGGTTCCTTTGAAAAAAGGTGAGTGAGGGAAAGGGAACAGGTATTATACACGAAGAGTGAGAGGTTGGATTATGACGCATACCCCCAGCAGCGCATCAGACCTTGAACTGCGCAACAAGGCTGAGGCAAGGCTTCTAGAAAGCAGGGGCGCTGTCGAGGAGCGTCTATCGGCCGAAGAGGCGCAACTCCTGCTCCATGAACTGCAGGTGCATCAGATCGAGCTGGAGATGCAGAATGAGGAGTTGCGCCGGGCCCAGCATGACATTGATGCCTTGCGGGCACGGTATTTCGATCTCTACAATCTAGCCCCGGTAGGCTATGTGACCCTGAGTGAGCAGGGAATGATTGTGGAGGCCAATCTCACCAGCGCCAATCTGCTGGGAGTGACCAGAAGTGCACTTGTCAAGCGGCCGTTCTCCCATTTTGTCTTTGCCGAAGATCAGGATCGCTATTACCTCTATCGCAAGCAACTTATTGAGACGGGAGGGGCACCCCAGGAATGCGAGTTGAGACTGTTGCGGGCGGACGGATCCTTCTTCTGGCTCCATCTGCAGGCGATCTCGGCCCGGGAGACTGAGACCACGACTGAATGCCGCATAGTGATGCGTGATATCATGGAACAGCGGCAGCTCGAGGAGCGGCTCAGGGAAGCGCAGAAGGTGGAGGCTATCGGCACTCTGGCCGGCGGTATTGCCCATAATTTTAATAATATTCTGGTCCCCATTCTTGGCTACGCAGAACTGGCTGAGTCCAAGCTTGCCCCGGATGATCCCTTGACCTCGGATCTGCGCCATATTGTTAAAGGCGCCCTGCGGGCCAAGGATATGATCGCCCAAATCCTTGCCTTCAGTCGTAAAACTCCTGAGAAAAGGCAATCCTTTCAACCTCAGCTGGTGGTAACGGAGGCGCTCAAACTCCTGCAGGCCTCACTGCCTGCTACTATTACGCTCAAGACAGAGATTGCGGCCGACTGCGGTACGATCATGGCCGATCCGACTCAGCTCCATCAGATTGTCATGAATCTCTGTGTCAACGCCCACCATGCCATGGTGGAGAGCGGCGGGGTGCTGAAAGTGGGTCTGGAAAAGGTGATTGTCGGCAAAGAGGAGAGCAAGGTTCTCGGTTCAGAACGTCTTCCTGGTGAATATATCGTCCTTGAGGTCAGCGATAGTGGCTGCGGCATGGATAGTGAGACCCTGGCCCGAATTTTTGAGCCCTATTTCACCACGAAGTGTCAGGGAGAAGGATCTGGCCCGGGACTCTCCGTAGTACACGGTATGGTAAAAAAATATCAGGGGCACATCGGCGTGCAGAGTGAACCGGGCAAAGGAACACGTTTTCAGGTCTACCTGCCCGCCTGTGCGGAAGAAGTATTCCTGAAGGCGGGCGAGTCGTCTGTGCCTGTGACTGCCGGCACAGAACGCATTCTGGTGGTGGATGATGAAGAGGTTATCACCACAATGTTTCAAACGATCCTTGCCAGAAGTGGCTATCAGGTCATCATTTTCAATAACAGCCTGGAGGCCCTGGCCTTTATCAGTCAAGATCCCACCGCCTTTGATCTGCTTTTGACTGATATGCGTATGCCCCACCTGAGCGGTCTTGAGCTGATAGAAAAGGCGCTGGCCGTCCGGCCGGATCTGCCGGTCATTCTTTGCACTGGTTTCAATAAACAGGTCGATAAAGAAGAGGCTGCAGCGTTGGGCGTCCATGTTTGCCTGGAGAAACCTGTATCCGTTCGGGAGCTGATCCTGGTCATACGAAAGGCGCTGGATGAAAAAGGGAAGGTTTCGGGCTGATTTTTTATAAGAACGTCACCCTTCAACCTTCACTATTTTTTTACCACTGGTTGCGTGCGATCACTTCTCCGCGGGTGGAGAGGGTGATCTGTTCTACGGGAACCGATTTTCCGGCTTGTTCCATGGCCTGCTTGATGATACCGACCATGGAGGAGCAGCAGGGAACCTCCATGATCAGGATGGTCAGGCTGTTGAGATTACATGTGGCAATGATCTCGGCAAAGCGCTGGACATAACTGGCGGCATCATCAAATTTGGGACAG